>JAAYAE010000167.1 GCA_012719555.1 Acholeplasmataceae bacterium
GGTAATGCCCATAGAAAAAACAGTAAAAAAAATAAAGACTTCTAATAATGCCATAAAAAATTTGGTAGTCAAAAAATCAGTTACCAAGAAATCCGCAAAGTTGGAAAAAGATGCACGCATTGATAAGGAACGGCGCAGACTTACGACTATTTTTACTAAAATTGAGCAAAATACCAAAAAAGTAACGGTTGAACTAATAAAAAACGCTGCTTTTTTGGCAATAATACTGCAAGATTTGCAAGAATCAATCAAAAAAACAGGTACTATGACTAAATATAGAAATAGTGCCACGCAATACGGCCAACGAATAAACCCTGATGTTCAAGCCTATAATTTAATGGTTAAAAACTACACTGCCACCATAAAACAGTTGACGGACTTTCTCCCAAAGGATGAAGTAAATAAAGTTAAAAAGGATACTGCGGTTGAAAACTTCATCAACTCAAGAGATTAACCCGGTTAGGGAATACTGGCAACAGATTCAAGGCGGGCTTGTAGTTTCTAAAAAAATTCGTGCCGTATATAAAAAGCTTGTGCAGGACATGGACAATCCTGAGTGCATTTGGGAATACAACGAGCGCCGTGCGAATCACGCTATTTTGTTCATTGAAACCTATTGCAGGCACTCCAAAGGTAAACAGGGCGGCAAGCCGTTCATTTTAGAACTATGGCAAAAAGCGGCTATTGCGGCAACCTTTGGCTTTGTTCATAAGATAGATAAGGTGCGAAGGTTTCTTGAGGTAATTTTAGACGTTGCTAGAAAAAATGGGAAATCCACATTGGCGGCGGCTGTAGGCATCTATTTAATGATTGCCGATGGTGAGGCCGGTGCGGAGATATACGCGGTGGCGACAAAGCGTGATCAGGCTAAAATAATTTGGCTGGAAGCAAAACGCATGATCAAGAAGTCACCGGAGCTTCGCACGATGATTAAGTGTTTGGTTGGCGAAATAGTTAGCGACTTTAACGATTCAAGTTTTAAACCATTGGGTTCAGATAGTGAAACATTAGATGGTCTTAATGTTCACGGTGGCATGCTTGATGAAATTCATGCATGGAAGGATAGAAATTTATATGACGTTGTAAAAGACGGTACTACTTCACGTGAACAACCGCTTATATTTGTCACCACTACTGCCGGCACAGTTCGTGACGGTATTTACGACATAAAATATGAGGAAGCAGAGAGAGTTATAGCAGGTTATGAATCTGGTGAAGAAATCAATGAGCGCATGCTGCCTCTTTTCTATGAACTTGACTCAAGAGACGAATGGACTGATCCTAAATGTTGGCCAAAGGCAAACCCGGGGTTAGGCACTATAAAAAATATGAATCAGCTGGAAGCCAAAGTAAAGGCTGCTAAGCTGAATTTTTTATTGGTTAAAAATTTGCTCTGCAAAGATTTTAATATCAGGGAAACATCCACTGATGCATTTTTAAACTATGAACAGCTAAACAACGAAGCTAAGTTCGCAATGGAAAACCTATTTCCAAGACCCCGCTATGCCTTTGGCGGCGTAGACCTGTCAGAAACAACAGACTTAACGGCTTCGGTAGTTCTATTTAAAACGGCTATTGATTCGCCTGTATATATATTGAGCCAGTTTTGGCTACCGGAAGACTTGCTGGAAAAACGGGCAAAAGAAGATAAGATTCCCTACGATATTTGGGTTAAGGCCGGATTAATGAGGACCACGCCGGGCAATAAGCTGCATCCTAAATTCATAACGCAATGGATGGAAGAAGTCCAAAATCAATATAACCTTTGCTTTTTAAATATCGGGTATGACGCTTGGGGCGCAAAGTATTGGCTGGAAGAGATGTCCCAAACCTTTGGACCGGCAACTATGGAGCAGGTTATTCAGGGCAAGAAAACACTTTCCCAACCCATGAAAACACTCAAAGCCGACTTGGAAGCTAGAAAAATCATATATAACAATCATCCAATTTTGAAATGGAACATGGCCAATGTGAATGTGGATATAGACAAGAACGGTAATATTCAGCCAATAAAAGGCAGAAACCAAAGGTTAAGGATAGACGGCTTCGCAGCTCTTTTGAATGCGTATGTCGTTTATCAAAATCATATGGAAGAATATAACACGTGCTTATAAAAGGGGGAATGGAACTTGAGCATCTTTAACAAAGTAAAACGGTTTTTCAATAAGAATCCTGCCGTTGTGCGCTATGAGCTTTTCAGGGACGTTGGCAGTGGGATTTATGCTTGGAACGGCAAATTGTTCAGGTCAGAGCTTTTGCGGTCAACATCAAGACCTTTTGCCTCAGCAGTAAGCAAGCTGCAGGCCAAGCATTTAAGGATTACGGTAAAAGCCAATGAGGACGGTACCACAAAAACAGTCATACAAGAAAATCCTGATCTATATTTAAAAACCCTTTTGGAAGAGCCGAATCCTTTAATGTGCGCCCAACAATTTCAGGAGAAAATTTCTTTTCAGTATTTCCTGAATAATAACGCTTTTATTTATATAAATCGGGATAGTAATGGTTACGCAATGGAGCTTTACCCTATTGATGCCACAAGTGTTAATCCTGTTTGGGACACGCAAATGAATTTGTTCTTACGCTTTTATATGGCTAATGGCAAGGTTTGTACCTATAGCTATGACGACATTATTCATTTGCGCAAAGACTTTGCTGACAACGATATATTTGGTTCAGATAACGCAAGAATTTTGCAACCGCTTATGGATGTTGTGGCGGCGACTGACCAAAGCGTTATTAATGCTATTAAAAATTCAGGAATTATAAAATGGCTTTTAAAGTTTAACCGTAATCGCACTCCGGAAGATTTGAAAAGTGATTCCAAGGCTTTTGCAAATAACTTTCTAAACACGACTGAATCAGGTGACGGCTCTGTAGGGGTAGCGGCTACAGATGCAAACAGTGAAGCTAAACAGATAGATCCAAAAGACTATGTTCCTAACGCACTTATCATGAAGCAGAACACAGAGCGTGTTTATTCTTACTTTAACACTAATGCAAAGATTGTAAATTCAACATGGGATGAAGACGAATGGAATGCTTACTATGAAGCTGTAATTGAGCCTTTTGCCATACAGCTTAGCCAGGAATTTACAAGAAAGATTTTCAACCGTCGTGAAAGAGGGTTTGGGAATAAAATCGTATTTGATGCCACTAACCTTGCTTGCGCGTCTATTACGACAAAGCTTGCTTTCGTTGCCATGGTTGATAGGGGCGCAATGTCTCCCAACGAATGGCGTAAAATAATGAACCAGTCACCTATTGACGGTGGGGATGTCTATTTGCGAAGGAAGGACACAGGCACAGTTAAAGACGTACAAGGAGGGGGTGAATGATTTTGAAAAAACTAAAAATTGGCGGCGTTATAATTCCTAACGACTATCAAGACGTGTACGACTGGTTCGGTCTCGAAGCTACGTCTCCCAAAAAAGTAGCAGCTTTTTTAGCAGATGCCAATGGTGAAGATGTAACGCTGGAGATAAATTCAGGCGGTGGTTTTGTTACTTCCGGTTCTGAAATATACACTTTGCTAAAATCCTATAATGGCAGAACAGTTGCAGAAATTATGGGCATGGCGGCAAGTGCCGCTAGTATTATTGCCATAGGTTGTTCAATAGTGACGATGTCTCCTACAGCCATGTTTATGATACATAATGTGGCCACAGTGGCAGAAGGTGACTATCGGGCTTTAGAAAAAGAGGCAAATGTTTGTAAGAGCTTTAATCAATCACTTGCTAATGCGTATAGGTTAAAGACCGGTAAGAGCGAAGCAGAATTGCTGAGTCTCATGGACCAGGAAACATGGCTTACTGCGCAAAAAGCAAAAGAACTGGGGTTTGTTGATGAAATCATGTTTGATAAAGAAAATCTTTTGGTTGCAAGCATCGGCAATATATTACCGATTGAAGCAATAAATAAAGTCAAAAATATTTTGGCTGAACAAAAAAATGAAAAGGAAAACAAAGAAAAAGCGCAGACGTTGGCTGTTGAAGCCGAACGTATAGCGCTTTTATCTTTGTAAAAATGGGAGGGCAAAAAATGGACAAAGAAGAATACCAGGCAAAACGTACTGCCTTAATGGCAGAAGCAAAGGCGGCAATTAATGCCGGTGATGTAGAAAAAGCAAAAGAAAAGCGTGAAGCAGTTGAAAAGCTTGACTCTGATTTTGAGGCATTTACAAAAGAACTTGCCAATCAGGAAGCTTTAGAAAAACGCCAAGTCCTAAATATGGGTAAAAAGAGCGTATCTATTGAAAATGGTCTAGAAGACGAAGGGATGGGAGATGGAAAAGTGGACGAAAAGAAATTATATGAAAATGCTTTTGCCAAACATTTAATGGGCATTGCCATGAGCAATGATGAGCAAAGAGTCTTTGGCAATGTGATGGAAGCATTTAAACAAAGAAGTAACGAGGCTATAACTACGAAAGGAGTTTTAGTTCCGGAAACCGTATTGGCTGGAATTTGGAAAGAAATGGGCGAGAACCATTCCATCATTGCGGATGTAGGTATTACTAAAATACCTGGGGCAGTTTCTGTAATCAGAAATACCGTAGAAGGTGACGATGGTGAATGGTATGACGAAGCAACTGTTGTTGCTGACGGTGCCTTGGATTTTGACAAGCTGGAATTAAGTGGTTGTGAGTTGGCCAAAGATATTACGGTTACTTTCAAAATGAAAAAGATGTCTATTGATGCCTTTATTCCGTATATCACTAGTTTGATTGCTGAAAAAATGGGTAACGCTTTGGCAAATGCTTTTATAAACGGTAAAGGTAAAGCCGGCAATAACGATACTTTTAAAGACCAACCTTCCGGGATTATCACAGCATTAACGGCCGAAGAACACACTCCGCAAATTAAGACATATACGGCAAGTATGGCCTATAAAGATATTACAGGAATGTTTGCACTATTAAAATCAGGCTATAAAACTGGGGCTAAGGTCTATGCACGCAATACTTCTATTTGGAATGACTTAGCTAATATCGTAAACGCCAACGGAAATCCAATATTTGTCCCGGACCCAACCGGTTCAACTATCGGTCGTTTATTTGGTACTCCGGTAACGGAAGAGGGCTTTGTTCCGGAAGGAGCATTGTTACTTGCCAACGCTGGCAAAGGTTATGCGGCAAATGCCAATGAAGATATCAGTATCAACTATGAGGACCATTTAAAGTCTCGCACTACCGATTACATGGGTTATGCCTTGGTAGATGGCGGAGTTATTACCACGAAAGCCTTTGTGTTGTTAAAAAAATCAGTTTAACGGTAGCCCCTGAATCTGCAACATTCAGTAAGGCCGCGGCGGCTGATGTTGTGGTTACCGTAAGCGGTGCGCCCGCTACGCTGTCAAATTTGAAAAATAGCAACAGTAATGTAAATACCGAAAATTACACCTTTGCAAATAATATTTTAACAATCAAATCGGCATATTTGGCTACGCAAACTAACGGTGAAAAGACTTTCACCCTTTCCGTGGTTGTTGGCGATGGAGATGTAGTTGACTTCATTATCGCGGTAACGGTGGGTGATTAATCATGGCGGCAGTAACGCTTGATGAAGTAAAACTTTATCTTCGTGTAGATTACGATGAAGAAGATACGACTATAGCGGTATTAATGGAAGCGGCAACAGCCTTGATAAAGGAACAGGCCGGCAAAAACAAAAAAGTTTTAAGCATTGATGGCGAAGTAGTTGAGTCGCGATTGGAAGACTTGCCATTGTTTCAAACCTGTGTTAAGCAACTTGTTGCACATTGGTTTGAACGTCGTGGCGCCCAGGGTTTGCAGCAACAAAGTTTACCGTTCAGTGTTGACATGATAATTGACCATTTTAAGTTGTCTTATGACTATCAATGAGAAAAGGGGTGACTGCAATGTTAATCGGGGATTTAGACAAACGCATAATAATTAAGGAACCTGTGGACGTCCCCGATGGGCAAGGCGGACGGAAAAATGATTGGTTAACCAAATACACAGTATGGGCAAGTATAAAAGCTCCAAGGACAAATACGGCTGTGGTTAAAGGGGCTGTGTCAAGTGAAATGACTCATGAAATAACTATACGCAAAAAGGATGATGTTGTAGCTGGCTATAAAGTATTTCATAAAAAGCATGAGTATGATGTTTTGCACAGTTACGAGGATTTTTACAATGGTACAGTGTTACAGTGCCGAGAAATTATAAAGAGGTCTTAGGTCATGCACATAACTTGTAAAACAAAAGGCGTGAAGGAAGTTGTCTCTAAAATAGGAAAATATGATACCGAGACAACTAAAAAGGTCAGTGATGTTGTAAATGGTTCGCTAAAGAATATAGCTAAAGGTGCTAGGCAAAGACTGCCAACGTCAAAGTCAGGAAACTTGCGCAAAGGATTGAAAAAGAGTTTTGCAAAGAAGAATATAACCGGTTATGTAAAAGAAACTGCACCTCATGCTCACTTAATCGAATTTGGAACCAAGCCACATAGTTTGGACAAAGGAACTAAGAGAAAAGTAATGGTTATAAATGGCAACCCTATTAGCGGTAATGTAATGCATCCTGGATCTAAAGCGAAACCATTTATGCAGCCGGCATATTATGCTGAAAGGCGTAACTATGTAGCCAATATGATAAAGGCGGTGACTAAAATTTGAAACGAATACCACTTAATGCTTTTGCAAAAGCTATTTATGAGCTTCTATCAACCTATCAAACGACACCGGTGTATGACGACATTCCTGAAGGGGCAAAAGCTCCGTATATTTCATTTGGCCTTTTTACTTCCAAGGATGCAGGGACAAAGGTAAATGACATATCAGATTCAACTTTGAACATTGATATATGGAGTGACTATTCGGGGAAAAAAGAAGTAAATTCAATTGCTAACGATGTAATTGCCGTAATTAACACAGGCGCTTTTAACATTGGTGATGATTTTAGGTTTGAAGGTGGTCAGGTAGATTTCTTTGAAAGTTTTCCTGAAGACGACGGAGGTTATCACGGAGTAATAACCTTCCTAGCAAAAATTAGAAATATGAAGGAGTGATTTTAATGTCAGTATTAACATTACCAACTAATCCTAACTTATCGTCTGGGGAAGTCGGTAAAGATTTTATCTTGAAAATAAATACGGGAACAGCTGAAGTCCCTGTATGGACTACCATTGGAGGGCAACGGGGAGCATCGCTTTCTAGGTCTGCTGATGAAATTGATGTAAGTAGCAAGACAAGTGATGGCTGGAAAGCAACAAAGGCAGGATTGCGTTCGTGGTCTATTGACCTTGATGGTCTGGTTATTTTAAACGACACAGGTGCGCAAGCTCTTGAACAAGGTTTTAATGCTGGGAAAGAAGTTAATTTGCAACTACTATACCCGGATGGAACGGCACAAACCGGTTGGGGTTCAATTACCGACCTTTCGCTTGATGCACCGCATGACGGAGAAGCTACTACAAAAGGCACGATTAGCGGAAATGGAGCATTATCTGAGCGGGTAGCTGCCTAGTCAAAAATAACATGTTAAAAGGGGTGGCTTAATGCCACCCCTTTTTTGAAAATGAGGAGAGATTAAAGTGAGAAAAACAATACCTTTTGACCTATTTAGGCAGGGAGATACGTTATATTTTAATATTTTAAGATTGCAAGAACTGGAAAGATTGTTGAACAAGCCCATCATGGAGATTATAGAAAAGCAGTACA
>JAAYAE010000168.1 GCA_012719555.1 Acholeplasmataceae bacterium
GAGGACACTTATATGAGTAATAATGACAATATAATTTACATCAGTGAAGTTATGATGCCGCATCAAGCCAACGTAGCAGGAAATATCCACGGCGGTGAAATCGTTAAAATTATGGACTCTGCTGCTTATGCTGCAGCAAGACGCTATTCACGTGCAAATGTTGTTACAGCACGCATTGATGAAGTCGAATTTCATCTACCAATTATTATTGGTGATTTAGTTACCTGTATGGCGCAAGTAGTTTATGTTGGAAAAACATCAATGGAAATCGCCGTAACCGTAGACGTAGAAGATTTAGAAACAATAGGTCGCAAACGCGCTCTTTCTGCTTTCTTTACAATGGTGGCATTAGATAAAAAAGGGCGCCCCTCCAAAGTCCCCGCACTGCCACTAAACACTAGTTCAGAAAAACAGGCTTTCGAAGAAGGCCGTAAACGCTATGAATATCATAAGCAAAAAAAAATGCAGCAGCAAGCTGCTACTGAGTAAAGCAAAATAAAATGGCTGTCTCCAAAGGAGGCAGCCATTTTTGTTTTTATTTTGCTTCTTCTTGCTTATTGTAACGTTTATTGAATTTCTCAATACGGCCACGAGCAGAAGCATTACGTTGTTGACCGGTAAAGAATGGGTGACATTTAGAACAAACATCAACGCGCAATTCCTTGCTTACAGAACCAGTCATGAATGTATTACCGCAAGCACAAGTTACCTTGCATTCGCCATAGTTTGGATGAATTCCGTCTTTCACTTAAAGCACCTCACTTTACTATTACAAATAAAAAGTTTTACGTTACTATTCACGTCCCACGATTATACCATAAGGATTTTTTTATGGCAATACCCTATTTTTACTGGTTTTCTTCTCTAACGCTTCACTTTTAGCAGGCTTCTTATTAAACTCCTGCATAACCTTATCCATATCACCTTGAATCCACATTTCCAAAGCATCAGCTGCCTTTGTAATTGCTTCCTGAATATTTTCGCGTTCAAAAGTAGAAAATTGTTGCAATACATGAGCTATTACATCCTTCCGCTCATGGTCAGGGTGGCTTATTCCAACTTTAATCCTAGAATATTCTTGGGTGCCCAAATGTTCCTGTATAGATTTTAAACCATTGTGCCCTCCCGGAGAACCCTTGCGGCGTACTCTTATTTGACCACAGGGTAAATCTAAATCATCTTGGATGACTAAAATGTCACTAGGTGCTATATGATAAAAATTAACAAACTCTGCTACGGCTATACCGCTCAAGTTCATATACGTAGTAGGTTTAATGACCAATACTTTTTCTTTTTCCCGGTGCTCAATGTACACAGCATTGTCAGCTTTTTTCCATGTACGTTCTCCCCAGCGCTTTGCTACTTCGTCTACAACCATAAATCCAATATTGTGCCGTGTACCAACGTATTCTTTTCCAATATTTCCCAGTCCTACAATTAACTTCATTCCTTAATCTCCTTAATATTGTCTCCATGGTCAACTCTATATTAACTATGAATTACAATTTATCAACGGTTACGAAAATGTAGCCTTTTTCCCGTAGTTGGTCGATAATAGTAGGCAGAGCGTCAACCGTTTGTTGGCGAGAAGCCTTTCTAGCGGGGCTATCTCCATCGTGCAAAAGAACTATGCTTCCAGGTTTTACACCATCGACAACTCGGTGCACAATTACATCTACTCCCGGTTTAGTCCAATCTTTCGGCAAAACAGACCAGTTAACCGCCTTTAAATTTAATGCCTCTACTTGTTCAAGCACCGCAAAATCCTTGAAACCATGAGGCGGCCGCACAAAAATCGGCCTTTTTCCTGTGATATCCTCTACTATTTTCACCCCGGCACTAAGTTCAGACCGTATGTCAGGACCACCTAAACGCAATAAATCCTTGTGATCATAAGTATGTGTGCCTAGTAAATGCCCTTGTGCCTCTTCTTCCCTTACTAAATCCGGATGCGCTTTAGCGTTTTCACCGACCAAAAAGAAAGTAGCCGGTACCTTCTTCTCCTTAAGCACGGCCAATATCTGTTCCGTATAAGGAGGGTACGGGCCATCATCAAAAGTTAGCGCCACAAGTTTCTCTTTTGTAGTTCCTCTGTACAATACTTTACCATAAAAAGAATTCCCCGGAAGTACTGCTAATAAAAGAAACCCACCACCTACCAAAATACATATCACCGCTCCTAAAAGTGCGATGCGCTTTTTTATTTTATTAAAATATCCTCCAGCTAGAAACAATAAACAAGCTACTGTTGCTGCCGTCAGCAGCCAAATCATTCGCATATTTTTAACCTCGAAAGCTATTATATCACATATCTTTAATATAGTGTCTCTTGAATATAGGGTTCTTGAGCTAAACTTGCATCTTCTTTAGGTTGTTCCTTTAACCAGTTTAACAATAATTGACGCAATTCCGGTCGGCTGCTTTGCACTACTTGTTTCTGTGCAATACCTAACAACTTACTTAACTTAGGAATACCCTCTCCCTGCATAACTTTTGCTACAAAATAGGCACTAATTTCAGCTAAATACCAACTATCAACGGTTGGATAACGTTCTCCCAACCGCAAACGACTAACCATAGCTACATCTATTTTTAATGCTTTGGCCAATTGTGCATTAGTTGTGGCAAAAGCCAACAATAAACTATTAAGTTTACCGCAAAACGTAGTTAATGGTATTTTATCCTCTGTTTGTACGCTATCCTCTTGTTTACGTGTTTTTTTGAGACCTGAATCACCTGCACATAACCAAGCATAAAGCTGGGCATCGTCAGCCATACCTGTACCAAATTTCAATTCCTTACCCAAAGCTTCTGTCATTCCCTTAGCCTCAGCCAATTCACCAAAAGCAACAGCCAACGCATAGATTTGCTTGCTGTTCTGGGCCGGAATCCTCCGCCCTGTACGAAAACGACTCACCAAAGAATTATCCATGCCGGCTACATTAGACAGTTCTACATTAGATACGTGGAGACGTTCTGCCAATAAATTTAATTTTTCTTTAAAAAGCATTGCACGCACCTTCTTATAAATGAGGACACCCTTTAAAAATAATCCTTGTAGAATAAAATGTGCCTCGCAAATTTATCTGA
>JAAYAE010000169.1 GCA_012719555.1 Acholeplasmataceae bacterium
AAGAACGCTGTCTTTTTCCAGTGCTACCTCTTTATCTGTCTTGTAAATAGGAAAATTGGAGGGCGCAGTCAAAAGTCCGTATTTCCAGGGCTTTCCTTCAAAAAATTGGTATCTGAATTTCCCCTCTCTGGGAAAGAAGTAGGCAATAAGCAGAGCGGTTACAATAAAGTAAACTGCAGAAGGTATTTTGAAGTTTTTAACTGTCATATTGTTCGTTATTTCTGGTCAAAAGTACATATTTTATGGCGAAATGTACATAAAAAAGTTTACTATGAGAAAAAAAAGGTCTACTTTTGCCCAATTATTATAACAATACAAGAACATTATGTCCCAAAGAAAAGTTAGAGTTCGCTTTGCGCCAAGCCCCACAGGTGCATTACATATTGGTGGCGTACGTACAGCTTTATACAATTACTTATTTGCTAAACAAAATGGCGGTGATTTAATCCTTCGTATCGAAGATACAGATTCTCAACGATTTGTGCCTGGAGCAGAAGATTATATCATAGAGGCATTAACATGGCTGGGTATTAAATTTGATGAAGGAGTAGGCTTTGGTGGAAATTACGGTCCATATCGTCAAAGTGAGCGTAAGGAGATATATAAGCAGTATGTAGATCAGCTTATAAGCAATGGGTTGGCATATATCGCATTTGATACTCCATCAGAGTTGGAAGAAAAAAGAAACGCTATTGCCAACTTTCAGTACGACGCTTCTACCCGTCTGCAGATGCGTAATTCACTTACTTTATCAGCTGAAGAGACCAACACATTGATTGCTGCAGGTAATCAGTATGTGGTCAGGATTAAGATCGAGCCCAATGAAAATATTGTTGTAAACGATCTGATACGTGGTGAAGTGATCATCAACTCTTCTGTATTGGATGATAAAGTTTTATATAAATCAGCAGATCAACTTCCCACTTATCATATGGCCAATATAGTAGACGACCATTTAATGGAAGTCACTCATGTGATTCGCGGTGAAGAATGGCTTCCCAGTGCACCATTACATGTATTGTTGTATCGCTACCTGGGATGGACAGATACAATGCCTGCCTTTGCTCATCTTCCATTATTGCTTAAACCTGAAGGAAATGGAAAGTTAAGTAAACGGGATGGCGATCGATTAGGTTTTCCCGTATTTCCTTTGGAATGGAAAGATCCTGTGAGCGGAGATATCTCTTCAGGATACAGAGAAAGCGGGTATTTGCCTGAAGCAGTTGTCAACTTCCTTGCGTTATTAGGCTGGAATCCGGGAAATGACCAGGAAATTTTAACTATGGATGAGCTGGTTAAATTGTTTTCACTTGAACACTGTAGTAAAAGTGGAGCCAAGTTCGATTATGAGAAGGGAAAATGGTTTAATCATCAATATATACAGAAAAAAGATAACGCAACGTTAGCGGCATTATTTCAACCAGTTTTGGCAGAAAAAGGAATTGAAGTTTGCTCCTCTTATGTAGAAAAGGTTGTTTCATTAATGAAAGAACGCGTAAACTTTGTCAAAGAACTTTGGGATCAGTCGGCATTCTTCTTTGTAGCACCGCTTTCATACGATGAGAAAACGGTAAAGAAACGTTGGAAAGATAATTCGTCTGCCCAGTTGACAGAACTTATCGAAGTATTGCGTACTGTAGATGATTTCGGAGTAGAGAATACGGAAGAGATTGTAAAGGGATGGATTGAACAGAATCAGTACCATTTAGGAAATATAATGAATGCATTTCGCCTGGCATTGGTGGGAGAGTCCAAAGGACCGCATATTTTCAATATTACTGAAGCCTTGGGCAAGGAGGAGACTATTGCCCGTTTGCAACGTGCTATTGAAATATTAAAATAACAAGTATATAAGATATGTATAGTCTTATCATCCACCTTTACGCATTTTTTATTGAATTGATTTCTCCTTTTCATAAAAAGGCCAGATTAATGCGTTTAGGCCAATGGAAAACGAACGGAATTCTTCGGGAGAAGATAGACCGGAATGCGAAGTATATTTGGTTTCATGCTTCTTCATTGGGCGAATTTGAACAAGGACGCCCTTTAATTGAGAAGATTAAGGCAGAACATCCTGAGTATAAGATTCTGCTTACTTTTTTCTCTCCTTCGGGTTATGAAGTAAGAAAAAATTACGGAGGGGCAGATGTGGTATGTTATCTTCCGTTCGACACCCCATACCGGGTTAAGAAGTTTCTTGACCTGTCAAAACCTGTGATGGCGATATTTATAAAGTACGAGTTTTGGGATAATTATTTAAGTGAACTGAAAAGACGCAATATTCCGGTATATATCGTTTCAGCCATATTCAGGAAAGAGCAACTGTTTTTCAAATGGTATGGAGGAATGTACAGAAAGGTCCTTTCTTATTTCACTCATATTTTTGTACAGGATGATGCATCGCGCGAATTGCTTTCGAAGTATGGTGTTACGAATGTTTCTGTCTTCGGAGACACTCGTTTTGATCGGGTACAAGACGTGTATAAGAACACTAAGCAAGTTCCAATGGTCGACCTGTTTGTTAATAATAACAGATCCGACAATCAGTTAACGATGGTAGCCGGAAGCTCCTGGCAACAGGATGAAGAGGTTTATCTGAATTATTTCAATGAGCATCCGGAGTTGAAACTTATAATTGCTCCACACGAGATCCATAAAGATCACTTGATGCATATCGAATCAATGTTAAAACGACCCTCTATTCGTTTGTCTGAGGCAACGGAAAACGATATTAAAGGAAAATCTTGTCTTATAGTAGATAGTTTCGGTTTATTGTCTTCTATCTATCGT
>JAAYAE010000170.1 GCA_012719555.1 Acholeplasmataceae bacterium
AAATATAGAATGTGAACGTTTAGGTATAGGCAAGTTAATTATATGAGAAATACAAAATAAATCTTTATTACTTGATTGCAGGAGCATTACTGCATGATGTTGGGAAATTGATAGAATATGAAAAAAAGCAGATGGGATAACTGTAAAATCTTACCTCGGCAAAAATTTAAGGCATCCGTTTTCAGGAGCAGGCTTAGCAATGAAGCATAATTTACCTTGTGAAATTACACATATTATTGCAAATCATGCACACGAAGGAGACGGTACGCTTAGGAGTCCGCAGGCAGTAATCGTAAATAAAATGGATATGTTAAATTTTGTTGTTTTAAAATCTTTCGCAGGTATGATTTAATAGGGGTTCTTAAGCATTAGTGGCAGAATGTAAAAGCAGTAGCATTAGGAAAGAAAGTAAGCCCATTAAAATTTTCCGGAAAAGGAGGTCCGCCTTATGAGTCTAAAAATTCATCTTAACCGTTGTAAGGGTTGCGGCATTTGTGTAGCTTTTTGCCCTAAGCAAGTACTTGCAGTCAGTGAGGTTGAAAAAGTTGAAATAGTTGATGAATCAAAATGTATCAAATGCGGTCAATGCGAACTTCGTTGCCCAGACTACGCAATCTTTGTAGAAAAATAGTAAAGGAGTGACAAACTCATGTCAAGAATTTTGCTCTTGCAAGGAAATCAAGCTGTCGTTGAAGGTGCTATTGCTGCCGGCTGTAAATTTTTTGGTGGCTATCCCATTACCCCTTCTACCGAAATTGCTGAAGACCTTGCTAAAAAACTTCCTAAAATTGGTGGTAAATTTATCCAGATGGAAGACGAAATCGCCAGTATCGGCGCCGTTATCGGAGCTTCCTTAACCGGCAAGAAAGTTATGACTGCTACTAGCGGCCCAGGTTTCTCTCTAAAGCAGGAACTATTAGGTTATGCTTGTATAGCAGAAATTCCTATTGTAATTGTTAATGTGCAGCGCGTAGGTCCTTCTACCGGACAACCAACTTCTCCTTCTCAGGGAGATATTATGCAGGCACGTTGGGGTACCCACGGCGACCATTGGTTGATTGCCCTGACTCCCGGCAGTGTACCGGAATGTTTTGAATTAACTATAAGAGCCTATGCTCTTAGCGAGAAGTATCGTGTACCAGTAATACTTTTGATGGATGAAGTTATTGGACATATGAGAGAGAAAATTGAATTACCGGATAATTACGATGAAATTCCTCAACCTGAAAGAAAGCAACCTACTTGCAAGCCTGAAGATTTCAAGGCTTATGCTACAGATGAATCTTTAGTCCCTGCAATGCCTCCTTTTGGCAGTGGATATCGTTGGCATGTAACTGGTTTGGTCCATGACGAAACCGGTTTCCCAAAAGGTACTCCTGCCGCTACCGTAGAATCTACTAATCGTTTACACGATAAACTATATAATAACCTTGACGATATCGTTGAAGTAGAAAACTTCAAAATGGATGACGCTGAATATGCTGTCGTTGCTTTTGGTGGTGCAGCCCGCGCTGTATATGAAGCCGTTAATATGGCTCGTGCCGAAGGTATTAAGGTTGGATTGGTCCGTCCTATTACCATTTGGCCATTTGCTGAAAAACAAATGAAAGCTTTAGCTGGTAAGGTTAAGCATATAATGGTGCATGAATTAAACTACGGTCAATATGTCGAAGAAGTTCAACGCGTTGTTGCAGGTAAAGTACCTGTAACTTCTTATGGCGTTTATAATAATGAACCGGCAACCCCCGAAGAATTGCTGGAAAAAATTAAAGAAACATTTAAATAGGAGGTAAATAACATGAGTATGGAAGAATTAATTGATCAATATTTCCGTCCTGGTCGCTTGCCTCATATTTGGTGCCCAGGCTGCGGTCATGGTGTTGTTACCGGCTGTATTGTCAAAGCCGTTGATAAACTTGCTCTAAGTAAAGATGAGGTTGCTGTTGTTTCAGGTATAGGTTGTTCTTCACGTGCCAGCGGCTACTTGGATTTTAACACGGTGCATTCTGCTCATGGCAGAGCGCTTCCTGTTGCAACCGGCATTAAATTAGCCGATCCTAAATTAACCGTTATTGTAGTAACCGGAGACGGTGATGCTACTGCTATTGGCGGTAACCATTTGATTCATGCTGCTCGCAGGAATATTGATATGACCGTAGTTCTTTATAATAATAGTATTTATGGTATGACCGGTGGACAGTATTCACCTATGACTCCGGTTCATGCCAAAGCAACCACCGCTCCTTATGGTACAATTGAGCGCGATTTTAATGTGGCCGAATTAGTAAAAGCTGCCGGAGCAACTTTTGTAGCCCGTTCCACTTCCTTCCACGCACAAATGACTACTGATTTAATTGCCAAAGGTATTGCGCATAAAGGGTTTAGCCTGATTGAAGTCGTTTCTGCCTGCCCGACTTCTTATGGACGTCAAAACAAAATGGGCGGTCCGGCCGATATGATGAAATGGCAACGTGACCATGGAGTTCCCATGGTTGCTTATGAAAAGCTAAGTGCTGAAGATAAATTAATTAAATTCCCTATCGGCTTGCTCTATGAAGTAACAGACGCGCAAGAATACACAGAAGCTTATGAAGCATTAATTGCTGCTGCCAAGGGGGGAAAATAATATGAAACAAGAATTACGTTTATCCGGTAGTGGCGGACAAGGCTTAATTTTAGCAGGTATTATCCTGGCAGAAGCCGCCTTATTAGATGGCAAATTAGCTATTCAATCCCAATCCTATGGGCCTGAGGCTCGTGGTGGCTCCAGTAAATCAGAAGTTATGATTTCAGATGAAGAGATTTATTTTCCTAAAGTAACTAAACCAAATTTGGTTTTGGTTATGAGCCAGGAAGCTGCCAAAAAATATGTTGATGATTTGAGTGATGCAGGTGTTTTGGTAACTGACAGTCTTTTTGTCAAAGACCTGCCAACTTCTTTCAAAGGCAAAGTTTATGAACTCCCTATTACTCATACTGCTAAAACCGAATTAGGTAAAGCATTATTTGCTAATATTATTGCCTTAGGTTCAATTGTTAAACTCACCGGCCTCGTTACGGAAGCTTCTATCATTAAAGCCGTTCTAAACCGTGTTCCTAAAGGAACCGAAGAAGTAAACGAAAAGGCTATTAAATTGGGCATGTCCTTAATTAAATGATTTTTGCCGACTAATACATAGTATGGAGAAAAAATTGAATATCAATGGTGCCGCTAATGATAGCTCTTAAGGTGGTGTAAACTTGAAAATATTTGTTTTGAATTGTGGGAGTTCTTCAATAAAGTATCAGCTCATAGACAGTGAAGCTAAAAAGGTTATAGCAAAAGGTCTTTTGGAAAGAATAGGCACCGCAGGAAGTTTCTTAAAACATTATTCCGTTTATGACTACGCCATAGAAATAAAAAGGCCTGTGGCCAATCACACGGAGGGCATACAAATGGTCCTTGACGCCCTGGTCCACAAGGACTACGGCGTAATAAAAGACCTGTCCGAGATAACAGCCTTCGGACACAGGGTGGTGCACGGCGGCGAGAAGTTTCATGAGTCGGTGCTCATTAATGAGCAGGTCATAGAAGACATAAAGAAGTGTATACCCATGGCGCCGCTGCATAATCCGGCGAACCTGGCGGGGATCAAGGCCTGCATGACCCTTATGCCCAATGCCCCCCATGTGGCTGTTTTCGACACGGCTTTTCACCAAACCATACCGGCCAAAGCCTACCTTTACGGCTTGCCCTATGAGTTATATATAAAATATGGCCTAAGAAAATATGGTTTTCACGGCATTTCCCACCAGTATGTGTCGGGAACGGCCGCAAAATATTTGGGAAAGGAATTGGCAGAACTGCGCCTTGTAACTTGCCACCTGGGAAACGGTGCAAGCGTGGCAGCCGTCAAGCACGGGAAATCAATAGACACCAGTATGGGGTTCACCCCTTTGGAGGGCCTTGTTATGGGAACTAGGTGCGGAGAGGTTGATCCTGCCATCATCCCCTTTTTAATGGACAAAGAGGATATGACGGGAAAGCAGGTCTACCAATATCTTAATAACAAGTCGGGAGTGCTGGGTATATCAGGGCTGTCCAGTGATTTCCGGGATCTGGAAAAAGCATCAGGTAACGGCGACGAAAGAGCGAGCCTTGCCATGGATATCTTTGCTTACAGGGTCAGTAAGTATATAGGTGCTTATGCCGTTGCCATGGGAGGACTGGATGCAGTTATCTTCACGGCGGGGCTGGGAGAGAATTCTCCCGTGATTAGAGAGAAAATCTGCGAAAACTTAGGCTTTATGGGTGCTAGCCTGGACAAAGAAAAGAATGCTGTTCGTGACGGTATAAGGGAGATAAGCAAGGACGGCTGTCCGGTAAAATTATTGGTCATACCCACCAACGAGGAATTGGTCATAGCGGAAGAGACAGAGCGTATCTGCCAGAACATAGTATTTTTGTGACTGGTTGCCTAGCTTAGTACGGTGGCAGGAGAAGGAGCGATTTATGTGGAGTTTTCAATAGGGTTAGGGGTATCTGCCCGGCATCTGCATCTTTGCAAAA
Source organism: Acholeplasmataceae bacterium (assembly GCA_012719555.1). Taxonomy (GTDB): domain Bacteria; phylum Bacillota; class Negativicutes; order Acidaminococcales; family Acidaminococcaceae; genus JAAYAE01. The sequence continues at coordinate 4,550 of JAAYAE010000170.1, forward strand.
AGGATATGGCAAAATTGTTC
>JAAYAE010000019.1 GCA_012719555.1 Acholeplasmataceae bacterium
GGGGATGTTGATTTAATTACTGTTAAGGGTAAAAGTTTGTTGGAAAAAGCAGATTTAATAATTTATGCAGGGTCTTTGGTCAATCCTGAATTATTAAACTATGCAAAAACTGATTGCATAGTTATGAATAGCGCACATATGACGTTGGAAGAAGTAATTGCAGCGATGGTTCCTGCCGCACAAAGCGGTAAGCTTGTTGTACGTTTGCATACAGGAGATCCCAGCATTTATGGTGCCCATAGGGAGCAAATTGATTTATTGCGCGGATATGGGTTAGAATATGAAGTAGTTCCGGGAGTTAGTTCTTTCTGTGCTGCTGCGGCAGCCTTAAAAGCCGAGTATACTTTACCGAATATAAGCCAATCGGTTATTATAACGCGTATGGAGGGTAGGACCCCTGTTCCTGATAAACAAAAAATTGCAGATTATGCCGCACATAATGCTACTATGGTTATTTTTTTGAGCTCAGGAATGTTAGAGAAACTGTCCAAAGAATTGGTAGCGGGCGGTTATAAAAATAATACTCCGGCTGCCATTGTTTATAAGGCCTCGTGGCCAGACCAAAAAGTTTGTAGGTGTACTGTTGGAACTTTGGCAGAAACTGCTAAGGAAAATGGCATCAGCAACTTGGCTTTAATTTGTGTTGGTGAATTTTTGGGTAATGAGTATGATCGTTCAAAATTATATAATCCAACTTTTTCGCATGGTTTCCGTAATGCAACTATATAGAAAGAAGAGAGCAAATGAATGCTAGCGTTTTTTCCTACACTCGCAAGGGAGCACAACTTAGTCTGAAAGTTAAAAATATATTAGATGCTTTTGGCTATAAAACGGAAGTTTATACTTCTGAGAAGTTTGTGCATGTTGATCCCCTATTAAAAAAAAGCGTTGGGTGTATAAAGTCAGCAGGTGAGGCTTTTGCGACTAATAAAGTTATTATTTATATAGGTTCTTGTGGTATTGCTGTTCGTGCAATTGCACCACATGTTGTAAGCAAAACTACCGATCCTGCAGTCATAAGTATTGACGAGGGCGGTAACTTTGTAATTCCACTTTTGGCGGGTCATATTGGTGGTGCTAACGATATTGCAAGAAAATTAGCAAGCGCTATTGGGGCACAGGCAGTTGTTACTACAGCAACAGATATTAATGGTCTTTTTGCCGTAGATGAATGGGCGGCTCGCAATGATTATTACATAGGAAGTATGTTTGCAGCAAAAGAATTTAGCTCTGCGTTGGTTGATGGCAAGGAAATTGGGGTAAAGAGCTGTTATCCAATAACAGGTAAATTACCTAAGGGCATGTGTTTGAAGGAAAGCGGTGAAATTGGTTTAATACTGGGAGCAAATGAGGAAGTTAAACCTTTTAAAACGACTTTAACTTTGTTGCCAAAAGTTTTTGTTTTGGGTGTTGGCTGCAGGCGTAATACGCTTTTAATAACGTTGGAAGAGCTTATCTTGCCCCAACTTGATATTATGAAAATCAGCATACATGCCATTAAAGAAATTTGTTCAGTTGATTTAAAAAAGGATGAACAAGGATTATTGGCTTTTGCTGCTAAATACAAATTACCAATACGGTTTTTCACCGCAGCAGAGTTAGCACAGCAAAAAGGAATATTTACAGCATCTGCTTTAGTACAAAAGGTAGTAGGAGTAGATAATGTTTGTGAACGTTCTGCTGTTGCAGCTTCTAAGGGAAAAATTATTTTACCAAAGACTAGTAAAAATGGCGTTACTATGGCAATAGCACAAATTCCTATAACCATAGATTTTAATAAAATGTGAGGATATGTAACTATGAGCAATAAAGTATATGTAGTTGGATTAGGGCCTGGCGGAATTGAACAAATGACTACCAGAGCCATAAATGTTTTAAAGCAATGTGATGTTATTGCAGGCTATCATGTTTATATTGATTTAATAAAAGAAGATTTTCCGGGTAAAGAGTTTTTGACTAATGGCATGCGTAAGGAAGTAGATCGTTGCAAATTAGCAGTAGACGAAGCTATAAAGGGCAAGACAGTGGCCATGGTTTCTAGCGGAGATGCAGGTTTATATGGTATGGCAGGGATTATGTACCAAGTAGCGGCCAAATATCCTCAGCTGGAAGTGGAAGTTGTACCCGGCGTATCAGCAGCCTTTAGTGGTGCTGCGGTTTTAGGTGCACCTCTTATTGCTGATACCTGCTTAATTAGCTTAAGTGATTTATTAACTCCTTGGGAGAAGATTGAAAAACGTTTAGACTGCGCTTCTAAAGGAGATTTTTGTATTGCTCTTTATAATCCTTCTAGTTTTAAGCGTTTTGATTATTTGCAAAAAGCATGCGATATTATGCTAAAAAACCAAGATGCAAAAATTCCGGCAGGTATTGTGCGCAATATTGGACGTGAAGGGCAAAGCTATGAAATAACAACTTTGGGGGAATTGCGCAACAAGGAAGTAGATATGTTTACTACTGTTATTATAGGTAATTCTCAAACTGAGGTTATTAACAATAAATTAGTTACACCACGGGGATACAAACTAAATGAAGATTAAACCTTTGGTCTGGATTATTGCCGGTACTAGTGAAGGACGAAAATTAATAAAATATTTTGCGGATAAAGATGTGGAATTATTGGTTTCGGTAGCAACTGATTATTGTGCGCAACTTATTGAGCCTCAGGCTAATTTGATTGTAAAACCTGCCCGCATGGATTGTGCAGCTATGGAAGCTTTTATTGTGCTTCATAAGCCTTGTATGGTGATTGATGCTACGCATCCTTTTGCCACAATTGTAACTGCTACAATTAAAAAGGCTTGTGCTGCAACAGGAGTGAAATATTTTCGCCTTTTGCGTTCTGCAGGTGATACTAGCGGGTGTATCGAAGTTAATGATTATGAAGAAGCTGCTGAGTTTTTGAGCCATGTTGACGGTAATATCTTTTTAACAACAGGTAGTAAAACTTTAGAAATCTTTACTCAAATACCTAACTATCAAGAGCGAATAACCTTGCGAATATTACCCATGCTTTCCTCATTAGAAAAAGCAACTAATTTGGGCTATGCGCCATCTAAAATAATTTGTATGCAAGGTCCTTTTAGTACAGAACTTAATGCAATAATGTTTAAAGAAAGCAAAAGCAACTATGTGGTGACTAAAGATTCAGGTGCTGTTGGTGGTTTTCCGGAGAAGAAGGCGGCTGCCATTAATTCAGGGGCTCAATTAGTTGTTATAAAGCGCCAATCTGGCGATAACGGCGGAGATTTCACTGCTTTGCTAACAGAAATAGATGTCATTTTGTCTAAGGAGGCAGGACAATGCTAGAAGTATATATTATCGGAATAGGACCGGGTAACCCTGATTTATTAACCAAGGAAGCCAGCTGCGCTATAGCTAAGAGTAATGTGCTGATAGGCGATAAAAGAATGTTGTCATTTTATGAAACTTCTGGCAAAATAACACATACGACTATAAAAACCAGCGAAATTGTAGACATAATAAGCAACTTAGATCCCATACATGATGTCGTAGGTATTTTAGTTTCCGGAGATGTAGGTTTTTTCAGCTTAACAAAAACCATAGCCGCAAAATTAACAAATTGTAATATTAAAAGGTGTCCGGGCATCAGTTCTTTAGTTTATTTTGCTCAAGCACTTAATATGTCTTGGGA
>JAAYAE010000020.1 GCA_012719555.1 Acholeplasmataceae bacterium
GCCTACAAAAGCAATGTCTCTATATTGTTTAGAACGAGACCGCCAAGTAGAAAGTGTGGAATAGTGCAGGCCGAGTTGGTCCGCAGCCTTTTTTACGCCAATCTCGTCGGATAGTCGGATAGCATCTTCTTTAAATTCTTTGTCATAGTTCATTTTGTTAACCTCCCAAATATATATTAGCATATTTGACGAGTTTAATGACTCTACTTAAATGATACTAGTCCATATAATGCGGCTGGGCCGGCCCGAATTAGTACGTGGTTTTTTCCCAATGACGGTAACATAACCAAATTGCTCAAGATTTTGTAGGATACGGTTCATGCTGCGCAGGGAAATTTGGCAATAATGTGCTAGGTCAGAAGGAGTAATGCTTGTAAAATGGTACTGTATCAATACTTGCTCGATTTTTTTAAGGGTAGATATTCCAATATTGGTTTGGTCGGACAGGGCCATTAAATTCTGATTTAAAAATTTGGTTGTTTCTGGAGCTGCTTCAATGTTTAAAGGCCCTGATAACTCTTTTTTTTCATTAATTACGTAACAACTATATGGATATTCTTCAGTAGAACGCATTTGTGCTATTTCTGCTGCATTTTTGGCTTCCATGCAGGTGTGCCCTATTCCAATGCCTATGGATAAGCCGGCAAGATTCTTGGCTGTTATAGATGGATATAGCAGATTTATCCTTGTCCAATTGTTGGTTTCTGCGGCCAAGGTTTGTTGATTGGTAAAGAGATAATATTGGTTTTGCCCGTCCTGAAAAACAGCAGCACCTAATCTTTGGGCAAAAGCATAGACCGACTCAGTGATTTTGGCTTGCAAAATAACTTGCAATAATTCACTTTTATTAAAATCAGCATATTCCTGTTTCAACTCTGGTCGTATGGCAATAATTGTAGGGTAATTATGTTTGGAGGTCACAATTTTTCGCTTTAAGACCAGCATTTCTAGTTTTTCCTGTAACATATAAAAGTTTGGATTTGTTTTAATGGTGGGAATATGGAGTTTTTGTAGTTCGTCATAAATAAATTGCAACCCTGTAATGCACAAGTCAGCTTTTCCATTCCTATAGTTGTCTATGTGATAAGCCAATGTATGCTGAAGATAATTTAGATGGGCAATGTTAAAATTGGCATTCAATAACTTGATTTCTCCGTGTGAAAGCTGTAATTCGTTATAAATAGTCTTAATTATAGTATCGTCAAAGCCATCCATACTAATGCTGTGAATATTATGGTAAAAAATACCAGCTCTGACTAAGGCACACATTGTAGAGAGGATATTCCGTGGTAGATATTCCCAAGGAATGGTAGGATGCAGTTGGTTGCTGACATATCGGTAAGGAGTCTGACCGGTGAAGAGTAACGCATCACAGGTGCTTTCTTGTTTTTTAACAATTTCTAACGCTTCAGTGAACAAAGTATATGGCAGTGGTAGGAACTCTACCGGTAAATTTGTACGACTACCTAAAATTAAATTTATGCTGCTTTGTGGTCCAATAACACCTATTTTCATGCTAACACCCCTTTTAAAACTTATGTATATAGTATAAAAA
>JAAYAE010000171.1 GCA_012719555.1 Acholeplasmataceae bacterium
GGCAACATCAAACCCAATAAAAAGAAATCAACAGAGAAAATAGACGGTGTGGTCGCGCTGATCATGGGACTTGCGAGGGCAACCCTCGGCGGCGGTATCAACGACAGTGTCTATGATGAAAGGGGGTTGTTATTTATATGAGTTTTCATAAATAAAATATTATTTTTATGAAAACCGTTGACTTCTGCACCTACTTACGGTTATAATAATTCCCGTAAGGAGGTGCAGACAAATATGTCAAAGATAGTACAATTAACTTTCTCAGAAGAGCAATATCAGGAGTTAGAAAGGCGTGCAGGAACACTATCGGTTCAGCAATATCTTATTGGAAGAGAATTTCCACAGAACGACTTCAATAAATGGTTTCCTATTTTGCTCGAACGGGTAAGTGAAATTCCTAATGATGGTCGCCAGTTTACTGTGCGTGAAGTTATGAGTACGGACTGGAATTTAATACCAAAGGGAATTAGATTATCCCTTGGACGTGTATTTTTTCAACGAGTTGTTGATAATGACGTTAATCGAAAGGTATTTAATGTTCGTCCGCTTGAGCCAGACAAGTCAAAGACTCAGAAATATATTAAGGAGGCAAACCAATGAAAATCACAGAAACCCATGCAAGTCAAATTGACGAACTTGTCACCAATTCAAAACCTGGTGAGTTGCTTGAATTTGGCGATATCGGCCTTATCGTTTTTGGTAAAAAAGGTGCTGGAGGGATTGTTGGCGGATATATTTTTGACAACCGTCATAGATTACCCGGTTGGTGGCGTGTTGTGAACTGGGCTGGGCATCCTGTGGCCGATGTAAATGCTATTACTTATTTGAGTTCTGAAGGTCACCAACTTCGTAACGGCAGTATAATCGGATATCGCAGAAATCCCCAAGCCAACATCATGCGGACAAACGGAATCCTTGACTCGACAATCAATGCCGTCGATAACGTTTTGCGTTCGAATCGCGCTAATACATTTTCGTCAAACCAGTTAATGCAAGCCTTACCGCTTAGTTTGCAGAGTAGCTTGTCGACCATCGCAGGTATGTATAACGATTGTGCTTGTTCCGACCCAGCCAGTTATGTTGGAACAGCGGCATCTATGCTTTCGAAGCGAAACCCAGCATCCGTAATACACGACACGCATTTCTGGTGTCCTATCTTAAAACGGTATGACGACGCTTTTAGATTAGTATAAATAAGACAAGCAACTATGAAAACATCGCTTCGGCGGTGTTTTTTTATGCCCATTTGTTGGAGGTGATAAAAATATGGGTATTCTATCTGGGTTGTTCCGCTCACGAGATAAGCCTAAAAACCGTGTCGGCGGCGGCTGGAATTTTCTCTTCGGTGGCACAACCAGCGGCAAGGCGGTCAATGAGCGGACGGCGATGCAGACTTCAGCGGTCTACGCTTGCGTCCGTATCCTTGCCGAATCGGTGGCGGGGCTTCCGCTCCATGTATATGAGCGAACCGTCAACGGGAGCAAATCCACAAAACCGTCGCATCCCCTCTACCGGCTGCTTCATGATGAGCCTAACCGTGAGATGACTTCATTTGTGTTCAGAGAAACACTGATGAGTCATCTTTTACTTTGGGGCAACGCCTACGCACAGATTATCAGAGACGGCAGGGGTTTTCCCATTGCACTCTATCCACTCCTGCCCGACCGAATGGCTGTGGATAGAAACGAAAGCGGCGAACTGGTCTACACCTACCAAAGTGACAAGGGGCAGGTCAAATTACGGCGTGAGAACGTCCTGCATATCCCCGGCTTGGGCTTTGACGGCCTTATAGGTTACTCGCCGATTGCGATGGCAAAGAACGCCGTGGGACTTGCCCTTGCAACGGAGGACTACGGTGCTACGTTTTTCGCCAACGGAGCGAACCCCGGCGGTGTGTTGGAACACCCCGGTGTCATCAAACCGGAACAGGCCGACAGGCTCAGAGAAAGCTGGCAGTCGCAATTCGGAGGCGCAAATACACACAAAGTAGCGGTTTTGGAGGAAGGTCTTAAATTTCACCAGATGTCCATACCGCCGGAACAGGCGCAGTTTTTGGAAACACGTAAGTTTCAGATAAATGAAATTGCCCGTATTTTCAGAGTGCCTCCTCATATGGTAGGCGACCTTGAAAAGAGCAGCTTCTCCAACATCGAACAGCAGTCTTTAGAGTTCGTCAAGTAATGCTGCACTTCCCCAAAGCGCAAACAAGATTCTAACAAGATCACCTAAAATCGAAGTGAACGGAAATGGTGCAATGATTGCAATAGTTGTCGTTTCAGCAGTTGCTGCAATTGGAACAGGTGTATACTTCCTATACAAGCAAATAAGCAAAAAGCGAAAATCAAAAGAAGAAGTGTTTCAATCTATAAAATTAGAAAATGTTGGTACTTGTAAAAACTGCAGTGAACCTCTAATCGGCTCTGAGTATGTTGATGAAAACACATCAGACTCGCATACTGCATACATAATATGCAAGAAATGCGGTGAGAAGAATTATGCTTGGTACACTGACGGTGATGATGTTCAGGAACTTAGCGAATAATAAAATACTTAGAAGGAGAAATCTTATGAAAAAGCAACCTACCATTTACACCGACAATAGTGACTTATACGATGCTGATAAGGCTGTAAAAGATTTCGTAAAAGTTCACAAGGGCAAACTTAGCGAAGAAAATAGTGATGCACTTGGTGACTTATTAGACCGCAGAGCAGCGGCCATTTCAAATGTCCTTGGTGTTAAAGTAAGTTCGGTCGTTGACCACAAAAAGAAATAAACAACTTTCGCACGGCTCGCCAATCGGCGGGCTGTTTTTTTGTAGTAACAGTATCTTTTAACGATTACAAGGCAAATCGTTAAAAGATGCACACCCCAGAGGTCTAATCGTTAAAAATAAGCACTTGGCAGCCACAAGTTCGTGTCAAGTATCCTCCGAAAACGGCTACTCTAAAACACCAACTATTGCTACAAGGCAAAAAGCACGAAGCCCGAAAGCAGCGTAAATCAAGCACTTTCGGGCAAACAAAAAACCACCTGCTGACAAAATTCCTTTTATCAATAGATGGTATTTGATTTGGAGAAGGACACGAGTTTAATACAAAATGCACCTGGTAACCTCGTTCCCGTTTGTTCCGTTTGCTTTGTGCACACCCTTGATACATAAACAAAGCAAGCTACTCTGCAATAATATTTTTCGTGCTTCCGATTCTTTACTCTCAGTTATTAGGGGCAGGAGCTTTCACCACAATTAACTCCAAGGTTTCATCATACAAATTGTTTACATTCATTTTGGTTTGGAATGGAATCTTTAGAAGCGTACCGGCTTCGTATTCGTGTATATCCTGGTCGTTCAAGCCGATTGAGAGCATTCCGCGAACTACGGTCATGTATACGTTTGAATTAGAAAGATGTTCGGGCAATCCTTCGTTTTTGTTAAATACCATATGCAGATAGTGTACGTTTTCATCGAATATGACTTTTTCTACAGCCTTTTTATCGTCCCTTGATAGTTTGAATATCTGTTCAACCATTGCGGCATACCTCCTATTTTTATATTCTGTGCAGTGCTCTCTATTATATCATAGCGATTTACCCTGGTCTGTTGTAATTGCAACAGACCATTGCGTATCATACGTTCTTACCGTAGTGAATGGCACTTTTAGGGCAAACCTGCCGACAATTTGTGCATTGAAGACACAATGCAGTGTTTATATCAGCTTTTTTATCCTCAGAAGAAACAACAATAGCATGTGATGGGCAGTCTTTTTCACATAACTTACAGCCGATACAGGCAGCCTTATCAACCTTTTCAGAAAGTCTCGCAAAGCGGCCAAAGACCCTTTGCAGAGCGCCAAATGGGCAGATAAGGTTATGGAATACCTCAGGTTTATGTCTTAGTGTGACCAGGACCGATAAAACCAGCCAAAAAGGCAAAATCGGCAGATTAACATGCAACAGTCGTTTTGATAAAATCATAACCGCTACGCTGACGCCTAAGGCTATCCATGTGAAATACCCATTTTTCAGCCACTTGGGAGATTTCGATGTTTGGAGTTTCAACTTGTTTGATATCCAATTAACGGGAATCATCAGGGTGTTCATAGGGCAAACATACCCGCAGTAAATCCTGCCGAAAATCAGAGCGGCAACCAGGCTTGCCCCAAACAACGCAAGCCAAAGCATTACTTTCCCATTTGTCAGCAAAAAGATAAAAAGAGCAAGAAATAATATACGAATGATGTTAGTTATGTATTTCATAATAAATCTGCCTCCTATTGATATATCTTTATTATAATGATAAAATGAATAAAAAGGTGTTACCAATGTAACACCTCGGTAGATCATTATGAGAAAATATTTAGAATTAATTCAACAGACTGACCTTATAAAATCATTAAAACATCAAGAAATCGAGTCGTACTTGACTGAGGGAAGTTGTAAAACCACTCGGTATGGGAAAAATAATATTGTCCATTTTGTTGGGGAAGTCTGCTCAAAACTCGAGATTATTCTCGCGGGGAAAGTGGTTATTGAGCGCATTGACGAGTCCGGAAATCTCATGACAATAGCGGAGTTTTTAAGCGGCGATGTTCTTGGAGGCAATTTAATGTTTTCAAAAAATCCGTATTATCCGATGACTGTCACGGCCAAAGAAGCTACATTAATTTTGGAAATAAATAAGGATCGGCTGTTCCAATTGTTTTCGGATAATCACGAGTTTTTAAGGAGCTACCTTGAGTATGTATCCGACCACACGGTAATCCTCGGTGACAGGATCAAGCACTATGTGAACAGGACAATCCGCGAAAGCATAATAAGCTATTTGAATTATGAGCGCAAAAAGCAAAACTCGACTACAATCAAGCTAAGCATGACAAAAAAGGCGTTAGCTGAAAGAATAGGCGTTCAAAGGACGTCTTTATCCAGAGAACTTGCTAAAATGAGAGAGGACGGTTTGATAGAATTTAGCCCTGTCTCTATTATCCTGTCGGAGAAATTTTTCGTATAAATAATAATATCTAAGACACCAACCATTTTGTACATTACGGGTGGAATGGTTTACCAGATTGAAAATTAGCATCTGATACCGACCGGACAAATGTGAATAACCTTCATAAATAAAATAATGCTGCCTCTCTCCACCCCACAATCGCCATGGCTGTGCAGGGGGCATGGAGTGTTTAAAATGTTGAAGTCGGGATTTCCCGGCTATTTTTTTTGCAAAAAATCCGGGAAATTTTGAAAAGGTTATTGACATATGCCCGAAACTGGGTATAATAATAATTGTAAGCGACATATGCCGGAAACTATAAGGAGGTGAATGTTATGCCAAGAAGAGATGGAACTGGCCCAATGGGCGCAGGATCAATGACCGGAAGAGGATTAGGTTCATGCACAGGCGCTAACGCAGTTAAGTATGGTGCTGGTCTTGGACTGGGATTAGGTTTAGGGCTTGCCTGCAGGCGTGGCTTTGGACGTGGCTTCGGAAGAGGGTTCGCTGTTAATCAGAACTCCTCCAAAACACAAAAAGAGCTGCTCCAAGAGCAAAAGGATGTGCTGAAAAATCGACTGGATGTCATTGATAAGCAGTTAGAAAATTCGTGAGAGCAGCAGAAGTAACCGGAGGCCGCTCTGGTTATTTCTGTCGTTAAGTGAGGTGAGATTATATGCCAAGACCCCGGAAATGGAGAAAAGTTTGCTGCCTTCCAGACAGCAATCGTTTCGGACCTCTTGACTCCCCTGCGGACGCAGTAAACACAGTAAATATGACCGTTGATGAGTATGAGACTATAAGACTCATTGATTTGGACGGATTCACGCAGGAAGAATGCGCCAATCAAATGAACATTTCTCGCACAACGGTTCAAGGAATTTATGATGAAGCGAGGAAAAAACTTGCCGAGTCTTTGGTCAACGGTAAAGTTCTTTGGATAGAAGGCGGCGAATATCAGCTTTGTGACGGCAGCGGGAACGGCTGTGGCAGAGGCGGCTGTCGGCGTCATAGATGCGGCAGAGGTTTTGAAGAAGAGCCAGAAACCGAAAACAATTTAAATGCGATTAGAACGGAGGATTCAAATGAAAATAGCAATACCAGTAGATGAACAAAACTTGGAATCAGGTGTGTGCCCGTCCTTTGGGCGAGCTCCATATTTCCTTTTCTATAATACAGACACAAAAGAAAGCTACTACCTTGATAACAGCGCTGTTGCCAGCCAGGGTGGAGCAGGCATCAGAGCTGCTCAGGTAATAGCTGATCACGGCGTTAAAGCGCTGCTGACTCCTCGCTGCGGTGAAAATGCAGAAGAGGTCTTGCGCAAGTCAGAGGTACTGATCTATAAATCGATACCCGGAACCGTGCAGCAAAATATTGACGCGTTTGCAGCCGAACAGCTTATTTTGCTCAGTGATTTCCATCCGGGATTTCATGGCCATGAAAAGTAAGGGTGTAAAAATCGCCATACTGAGCGGCAAAGGCGGTACAGGCAAAACACTGGTTTCCGTTAATTTAGCTTCAATTGCCGAGAGATCCGTCTATATTGATTGTGATGTTGAAGAGCCCAATGGTCATTTGTTTTTTAAGCCTGAGAAGGTCTGGGAAGAAATAATTTCTGTAAAAATACCATTCATCAATGAAAGTTTATGCAACGGCTGCCGTAAATGCGTTGATTTTTGTAAATTCAATGCGCTTGCCTTCATAAAGAACAAACCGTATGTTTTTGAAGAGGTGTGCCACTCCTGTGGCGGCTGTATGCTGCTCTGCCCGGAAAAAGCAATCGGAGAACAAGAAAAGCCAATTGGAAAGGTACAAAAAGGCGTGTCCGGTAATGTAAGCGTTCATACCGGGATAATGAATACAGGTGAAGCATCCGGAATACCGATCATAAAAAACCTTTTAAGTGAAAGCATTTTAGTTAAAGAGCTTCCCGTCTTTGTCGACTGCCCTCCGGGAAGCGCTTGTATCGTCATGGAAAGTATCAAGGATGCGGATTATTGCATACTCGTTGCTGAACCTACGGTTTTCGGTGTTCATAACCTCAACATGGTCTATGATTTGGTCAGGCTGTTTAAAAAGCCGCACGGAGTTGTGCTGAACAAATGCCTTGACGGAGAGAACCCAGCAGAGACATTTTGCACAGAGAATAGCATTCCTATATTGGGTCGTATACCGTTTGACAGAGAGCTTGGGACGCTTAATTCAGACGCCAAAATAGCCGCAAGGGAAAATGAAAAGTTTTGGATATTATTTGCCTCGCTGCTTGAAACTGTGATGAAGGAGGTGCGACATGAAACAACTGTTAATCCTCAGCGGTAAGGGCGGCACTGGGAAAACGACTATAGCCAGCGCTTTTATAAAGCTTTCAAGTGCCAAAATCTATGCCGATTGCGATGTCGACGCGCCAAACCTTCATCTAATTATGGCACAGAACATCGAGCCGAAACGAACAGACTATTTCGGTATGCCAAAAGCCGAAATAGATACAGATAAGTGCATTAAATGTGGACTATGCAAAGAGAATTGCCGTTTCGATGCAATTTCCGATGAGAACGGATTTAAGGTTGATCCTTATGCCTGTGAGGGTTGCGGGGTTTGCGAAGCTGTCTGCCCTGCAAATGCGGTTTCCTTGAAACCCGCCGTAGCGGGAGAACTGATGCTATATGCTGACGACAATAACGTTTTTTCAACAGCACAACTGAAAATGGGAAGCGGCACTTCGGGAAAACTGGTAACCGAAGTTAAAAAACAAATGAAAACTGTGGCGAGTCCGGATACTAAGCTGGTCATCATTGACGGCTCTCCCGGCATAGGCTGTCCCGTCATCGCTTCTCTCAGTGGAGTTGATATGGTCTTGATTGTTGCGGAGCCATCTATATCGGGAATCAGTGATATGGAGCGCATCATAAAAACGGCGGAAACATTCCGTACAAAGATTGGAGTCTGTATCAATAAGCATGACACCAATCTCGCAAATACAGAAAAGATCGAGGAATTCTGCAAAGAAAAAGGCCTGCCGTTTACAGGGAGGATACCATTTGACCCAGAGGCTGTAAAAGCAATAAATAACGGACAACCCATAGTAGATGTTGATTGTCCTTCCGGAGCTGCCGTAAAAGAAGTTTTTAGCAGCACAATGAAGTTGCTATTCAAAGAAAGTGACGGTGCTGAAGCATGATAGTAAAGGTATTATCAGAAAACACAACATCTTCAGAGAAACTCGGCAGCGAACATGGCTTTAGCCTTTACATTGAAACAGAAACTCACACGATTCTGTTTGATACGGGCGCAAGCGGCCTTTTTGCCGAAAATGCCGAAAAGATGGGCGTCGATTTAACAAGGGTTGATCTGGCTGTGATTTCTCATGGCCACTATGACCACGGCGGTGGCTTGAAAACATTCCTCGGCATCAACAACCGAGCCAAGATCTACCTGCATCAAAAGGCGTTTGAACCGCATTACGCAAACAGACCGGGAGGCGTAAAAGCGTATATTGGGCTGGATGAGTCGCTGTTGCCGAATGAGCAATTTGTGTTCTGTGGTGACCGCTTTGTGATTGACCATGAACTTGAATTATTTTCCGGCGTTGAGTCTAAAAGACTTGTTCCCTCAGGTAATACAGATTTGTTTATGAAAGATGGCGATGCTTTTGTGCAGGACGCTTTTGCACATGAACAAAACCTGATTATAAGTGAAAACGGAAAAACTCTGCTGGTTGCTGGATGTGCGCACAACGGAATAATTAACATTATCGATCAATTCAATGCAGAAAAAGAGTACCTACCCAATTATGTTATTGGAGGATTTCATCTTTACAACCACGGGACAAAACAAAATGAAGCTCCGAATGTTGTGGATGAGATTGGAAATATTCTGTTGGAGACCCACTCGCAATATTATACCTGCCACTGTACAGGCATTGAATCCTATAACCGGCTGAAAACTGTTATGGGTGAAAATATCGATTATATATCCACTGGAGAGAAATTAACAATATACATGTAAGGAGTCAGAAGCAATGAGCGAAAAATGCAATCAAAGCTGCAGCAGCTGCGGAGAAGACTGCGCAGACAGAAAAGAAGCAAAAACCGATTTCAGAGAAAAGCCGCATGAACTGAGCAACATCAAAAAGGTTATCGGTATTGTCAGCGGCAAGGGCGGAGTCGGCAAATCCTCAGTAACCTCCATGCTGGCTGTCACAGTGAAAAGAATGGGTTATAACGTTGCTATCCTTGATGCGGATGTAACAGGACCCTCGATTCCGAAGGCGTTCGGCATAAAAGGTAAGGCTACGGGCAGCGAATTCGGTTTGTATCCTTTGAAAAGCAAGACCGGGATTGATATTATGTCTATCAACCTCCTACTTGAGAACGACACCGATCCAGTTATTTGGAGGGGACCTATCCTCGGCAATACAGTAAAGCAGTTCTGGACAGATGTTATTTGGGGCGACGTGGACTTCATGTTCATAGATATGCCACCGGGAACCGGAGATGTGCCCCTGACCGTTTTCCAGTCTTTAGCCATTGACGGAATCATTATTGTAACCTCCCCGCAGGAGCTTGTTTCGATGATCGTGTCAAAAGCGGTTAAGATGGCAGAGATGATGAACATTCCGGTTATCGGTCTTGTTGAAAATATGTCCTATTTCAAATGCCCTGATAACGGTAAGGAATATAAAATATTCGGTGAAAGTCACATTGAAGAGATAGCCGAGAAGCATAATCTTAAGGTTCTTGCCAAACTCCCTATTGATCCAAAAATATCAGCAGCCTGTGATAAAGGCATGATTGAACTCTTTGATGGGGACTGGTTCGATAATATATCTAAAATACTTGAAAGTTCGGAGGAAAAAGAAATGATGAAAATAGCAGTTGCTGGTGAAGGTAAAAATGTAACGGAACACTTTGGACATTGCGTTAACTTCCTGATTTACGATGTTGAAAACGGAAAAATTACAAATGAAGAGTCTATACCTAACCCTGGTCACAAGCCCGGCTTCCTTCCCAATTTCCTTGCTGATCGAGGTGTAAATGTCATCATCAGTGGCGGTATGGGCGGAGGCGCGGTTGATATCTTCAATGAAAGGAATGTCGAGGTCGTTGTGGGTGCTTCCGGCGATGCGAAAACCGCCGTTCTAAACTATCTGAAGGGCGAGCTAAAGACGACAGGTTCCGTCTGCCACGAGCATCAGCATCATGATGAGTGCGGCGAATAAGGTAATGTTATGTCTATCGGACTGTTTACAGATGAAGTGATAGATCATTTTTCCAACCCGCGTAATGCCGGTGAAATGGAAGATGCGAATGGGATAGGCGATGCTGGAGATCCCGGCTGCGGCGACACCATGAGACTCTATATAAAGGTTGAAGATGATCTCATTAAAGACGTCAGCTTCAAAATTTGCGGCTGTGTTGCCGCGCTTGCTTCCGCCAGGGTCACAACTGTTCTTGTCAAAGGCAAAACAATTGATGAGGCGCTTATGATAACGAACACGGATATCTCAGATGCTCTGGGCGGATTACCTGAGCAGAAGCTGCACTGTTCTGTACTGGGAGCAGAAGCTATCCGAAACGCAGTTGCGGATTACAGAAGTAAAATAACAATTTAGGAGCAAAAGCCTATGACAATTGCGCTTTATGTGATTGCTTTTTCCGCTTTAACGGTTTCCTTTTTTAAGAGCAGAGAGAAAACTCTCCTTGCTCTTAAAAAAGCATGGAAGTCATTTGAGAATATACTTCCACAATTTTTATCAATCCTCATTATTATTGGTATGATGTTGGCTATTCTTACGCCTGAGCAGATATCAAAATTACTTGGTAGCGAGTCCGGATGGTATGGTGTGCTGATTGCGGCGGTGATAGGTTCAATTACCCTTATCCCTGGATTTGTAGCCTTTCCGCTGGCGGCAGCCCTGTTAAAAAGCGGTGCGGGCTATATGCAGATAGCTGCATTCGTATCAACCCTTATGATGGTTGGTATAGTAACAATGCCTGTAGAAATCAGTTATTTCGGTAAAAAAGCAACAATTGTAAGAAATGTCGCGGCATTCGGCTTCTCTTTCATCGTGGCACTGGTTATGGGGGTGTTATTATGAAGGAGAAAATGATAAAATTTATAAAAAGATACAGAATATTTTTCCTGTTACTCATCATCAACACGGCAGTACTTGTTATATTCCCGAACTTAGGGAAAAAAGCATTTCAGCTGACAGGTTCTAATTTGCTTGAGATGTTGTCGGTCTTGCCACCAATTTTCATTTTACTCGGGCTGCTGGATGTGTGGATAAAGAGAGAAACAATGATCAAGTACATGGGTGATAACTCAGGGATAATTGGCGTTTTGCTTGCGTTCCTTCTTGGTTCAGCCGCTGCCGGTCCCTTATACGCAGCTTTTCCAGTTGCCGGTGTGTTGTTGAAAAAAGGCTCTAAGCTATCCAATGTATTTATTATGCTCGGCGCGTGGTCTACCAAGAAAATACCCCTAATACTCTTTGAGGCGTCCGCGCTTGGACTGAAGTTCATGCTATTAAGACTCGTTATGGACTTAGTCGGCATAGCTGTTATCGCATATATAACTGAAAAAGCGCTATCAACGAACGACAAAAAAGAAATCTATCAAAAGGCCTTAAAAGGAAATTAGAATTATATGTAACAAGATTACAGATACGAAATTTTGGTTTTGTTAAAATAGTAAAAGGAGGTAATGATATGGGTAAATATGTATGTTCCATTTGCGGTTACATCTATGACGAGGCAATGGGTATTCCTGAAGCTGGCATTGCACCGTTCACAAAGTGGGAAGACCTACCAGATGATTGGGTCTGCCCTATCTGCGGAGCAACAAAAGCGGAATTTGAAAAACAAGGCGAAGCAGCTGTATCTTCTGAAAAAAAGCCAAAACATGTTGTCGAGATGTCAACTGATATGCAGGAGCTTTCTCCGCTTGAGATTAGCGCTCTTTGCACAAATCTGGCTCGTGGCTGCGAAAAGCAGTACAAATCGAAAGAAGCGGCCCTCTTTACCGAACTGGCCGGATATTTCAAGGACGCTTCGCTACCTGCCAAGAACCCGGATTTTAACCAGCTGATTCCTCTGATCGAAAAAGATCTCGAACAAGGTTTTACAAACGCAAATGCTATAGCATCCGATTTTATAGACCGTGGTGCACTCCGCGCCTTGGTCTGGAGTGAGAAGGTTACACGCATTTTAAAGTCCCTTTTGATTCGATATCAGAAAGAGGGCGACGCCATGCTTGAAAACACCGGTGTTTATGTCTGTACCATTTGTGGTTTTGTGTACATAGGAGACACCCCACCGGAAGTTTGTCCTGTTTGCAAGGTGCCGAACTGGAAATTTGAAAAGGTTGAAGGGAGGTAAATATAATGTCTAAGAAATATGCAGTTAGAAATATACGTCTGTGTACCAAAGATTGTTTGTGTCTCTACGTATGCCCTACCGGAGCAACAGATACTGAGAACAGCATCATCGATGTTTCCAAGTGCATCGGCTGCGGAGACTGTGCAGACGCCTGCCCGTCCGGTGCGATTTCCATGGTACCTGAAGTATATCCGCCGCAGCAGCCCAAAACCGAAGCGGTCGTCAATGCTCTTAAAACCCTTATGCGTAGCAAATCAGAACAGGAGATGATCGCTGCAGGATTACCCGGAAAGCTGGCAGCCGCTATCGAAAAATCCAATCATATTATGGCTGAGGATATTATCCGGGAAGCGGGATATATGCTTCCGCAAAGTGACAATTCTATAGATTTTCTTAAGGCTCTGATCGATCAACAACAGCCAGAAGGTTTTCCTAAAGAGGCTGTAGAAAAATTATTGGATGCTTTTAATAAAAAGAAGGAGAGTGATAATATGAGTGAAAACAAAACGCTTAATAATCTGATGGAGGCATTTGCCGGAGAAGCCCAGGCCAACAGAAAATATCTGGCATACTCGAAGAAAGCTGAAAAAGATGGGAAGTTGAATGCAGCCAAACTGTTCAAGGCAGCCTCTGATGCCGAGACGCTGCATGCGCTTAAGCATTTCGAAGTTGCCGGAAAAGTGAGCACGACCGCAGATAATCTGTTGGATGCTGTTGCAGGTGAAACCCACGAATATAAGGAAATGTATCCCGATTTTGTAAAGGAAGCCGAAGCGGAAGGAAACAAGGCCGCGCTTATGTCCTTTACCTTTGCGATGAAAGCGGAAGAGGTTCATGCGAAGCTTTACAAAGAAGCATTGGAAAACTTGGATCAAACGGAAGAGGTTTTCTATTATCTCTGCCCTGTCTGCGGAAACATCGAGAAAGTTCGTCCGGATAAATGCAGTATCTGCGGTGTACCGGGGGACAAGTTTATCAAGTACTAATATTTTTATTTAAACAAAATCAAGGAGGTAAAAAACATGCCTGACTTTGGACATCCGTTTTCTGGACTTGCAAAAGAAAGAAAACTTACTGATGCTGAGTTGATCAGGGCGATTCGATTCATGGTATCAGCAGAATATGAAGCGATTCAACTGTACATGCAGCTTGCCGAATCAACAGACAATAAGCTGGCAATAGAGGTTCTCAAAGATATTGCAGATGAAGAAAGGGTTCATGCTGGCGAGTTCCTTCGCCTTCTGA
>JAAYAE010000172.1 GCA_012719555.1 Acholeplasmataceae bacterium
GTTTTAAGTTGTGTAATATGAATGTTCTGGCCGAAAAGTACTATGATGAAATAATAAAAACGGCTGCTGATATGGTTAAAATCCCTAGCGTTTCTGGTTCGGAAAAAGCGATGGCGGAATATACGGTTAAAAAAATGCAAAATCTTGGTTATGATGAAGTTAGAGTTGATCGTTGTGGCAACGTCATTGGCCTTATTAAGGGTAGTGGCGGCGGTAAATCAACTATGTATAACTGCCATTTAGATGTTGTTGATCCTGGGCCTGTAGAAAATTGGAAATATCCACCTTATAGTGGTGAAATTGCTGAGGGTAGGTTGTGGGGCAGAGGCGCCAGTGATACTAAAGCTACTTTTGCTATTCAAATTTATACTCCATATATTTTAAAAAAGGAGAATTTACTGCCTAAAGGAGATATATATGTAGTTGGCGTTGTACACGAAGAAACTACGGGTTTTGGTTCTATGAACATGGCAGCCGATGGTTTTTTAACTGATTTCGCCGTTGTAGGAGAAGCTACAGAAAATGAATTAGGGATTGCCAGTAGAGGAAGAATTGTTGTTTTAGTAAATGCTATTGGTAAATCTTGTCATGCCAGTGTTCCCCATACAGGCATCAACCCATTTGATTTTTTTGCTAAATTTTTACCGGCGCTTCGTAAGTATGAACCGAAAGCAGATGAACTTTTTGGATTTTCTACATTAACACCAACAAAAATTGTTTCTTCTGAAAGCGGTACTAATTTAGTTCCCAGTTCGGTTACCATGTGTATTGACTACCGAAGTGTTCCCTCTGAAACCGATGGGGAAATCCTTGCTAAGATAAGTGCTATAGCCAATGAATGTCTAACTGATGGTATGAAAGTTGAAGTAACGCGTATGACTTGTGATGTAACTTGTTATAATGGTTTAACTGAAGTTGGAATGTACGGTGAACCTTCTTACGCCATAAGCCCTGAACATTTTTTGGTGAAAACGGCGCAAAAGGCCCTTGAAAAGGTTTATAAACATAGCGTACCTATAAAACCTTGGGCTTTTGCAACTGATTGTGGACATTTTAGCAATAAAGGTGTTGCGGTAATAGGCTTTTCACCGGCGGAACTAAAAAAATGTCATACAGTGGAAGACAGCATGGATTTAAAAATGTTTAAAGAGGGTATTGCAGGCAATCTGGCAATAGCTAACAGTATTAGTAATATCGAAAAATAAATATTGCAAATTGGTTTCTAACAAAAGGTAGCATGGATTAAAGCCATACTACCTTTTGTCATATATATAAGCAATCTTTTATGGTTTTGGTTGTTATAATTTTTGAAATGATATAATATGAGTGCAGAGGAAGTAATTTTATGGAGGTGTGGTGTGGAAATAATTACAAAAAGACTTATATTGCGCCCTATAATAACAGATGATGTTTATGATGTTTTTGAATATTCAAAAGAACCTAATGTTGGCCCCAATGCCGGGTGGAAGCCTCATGAAAGTATTGAAGAAAGTCTTCAAGTGATGCAAGATATATTTATTAACAAAGAAAATGTTTTTGGAATTGTTTTGAAGAAAACGGGGAAACTAATTGGTTCAGTGGGATTGATTGATGATAAGAAAAGAGAAAATGATGATGTAAAAATGCTTGGTTATGCAATTGGAGAAAAGTATTGGGGGCAAGGATATATGACCGAAGCAGGAAAGGCTGTTGTACTGCATGGTTTTAAAATAATTAATCTAGCTTTGATTTCAGCATATTGCTATTCCTCCAATACCAGGTCACAGGGAGTTTTAAATAAATTGGGATTTCAATATGAGGGAAAACTAGCTCTTTGTGAAAAAATATACGACGGAAGCGTTTATGATAACGAATGTTTTGCACTTTGGCCGGAAGAATTAAACTCTCTCTACTTAGAGTAGGTTGTAACCCTACTCTTTTTTTGTTATTCTAACTGTATTGATTGTGAAGGGAGTTTGAAGTAGAATGACAAATTATGTAACAGGCAGTATGATAAAATCTCTGCGAGAGAAAAAGGGGTACACACAAAAACAATTGGCAGAATTATTAAACGTTAGCGATAAAGCGGTATCAAAATGGGAAACTCAAAAAGGGCTACCAGACATTTCACTGCTTGAACCACTTGCTAAAACACTAGGCATATCTATTGCGGAGCTTTTATCAGGAGAATATGTTATAAATAAGAACCGTTCAGGTAATATGCTAAGGACAACCTTTTATATATGTCCTGTTTGCGGAAATGTTATTAACTCCATCGGCGAAGGATCATTTAGCTGTTGTGGCATTACATTACCTATGCAAGAAGCAGAAGCACAAGATGAAGCACATTCTTTCGGGGTTGAACGTATAGAAAATGACTATTATGTTACTATGCATCATACAATGACAAAAAGTCATTATATATCATTTTTTGCTTATATTACACCTGATCGGGTGCAAATAGTAAAGCTGTATCCGGAACAGAATCCGGAGGCGCGGTTTTTCATATATGGTAAAGGTATATTATATGCCTATTGTAATAAGCATGGACTATTTAAGCTAGCATTATGATTTATTCCTAAATTGTTTTA
>JAAYAE010000173.1 GCA_012719555.1 Acholeplasmataceae bacterium
ATAATATCCTCCTATATAAATCCATTTTCTAACAAACTTTTTTTAGTAAGCGTACCACTCTCTTTATAATTCAACATACGCTCTACATACTTTCCTATCATATCTGTTTCTAAATTTACCTTATCACCTATTTTCTTAAACCCCATAGTAGTTTCACCCACCGTATGCGGTATAAGTGATACGGAAAATCCTGTTTGTGTTACTTCTGTTACCGTTAAACTAATACCATCTATTGATATAGACCCTTTAGGCAAAATGTATTTTAATAGGGCAACCGGCGTGTTAATTGTCGTAACTTTAGCAATTCCATCAGCTACTATATTGCTTATTATTCCTACTCCCTCAACATGTCCACTTACAAGATGTCCATCTAATCCGTCCGATAAGCGTAAAGTACGTTCCAAATTGACGCGTTCACCGGCTTTGAAAGTATTAATTACCGTTAATCTTACTGTTTCCGGCATAACATCGGCAGTAAAACTATTATTGCTCACTTCTACCACTGTTAAACACGAGCCATTTACCGCAATACTTTCCCCTATTTTAAGTAAGGGTGGCAGCTTCTTAGCAGTAATGGTTAGATGGTAGGAATTTTTCTCTTTTTTTAAGGTCTGTACCGTACCTAATTCTGCAACTAACCCTGTAAACATACCTTTTCCTCTTTTCCTACCCGGCCTGTTATTAAAATATCATCGCCTAAGCATTGTATTTCTTTTTGACGCAGCACTAAACTTTGCGAAATTTTAGCTTTGCCTAAACCACCGACCGGGGGTAAGCTATTAGCACCACCTACAATTTTAGGTGCTATAAACGCATATACCCTTTGAACTAAACTATCATCCAAAAAAGCACCTTGCACCTGGCTTCCTCCCTCAACTAAGATACTGCTTAATTCACGTTTACCCAATTCTACAAGCAAGGCTTTAATACTAAGTTCTCCTCGTTCTATTGGTACCTGGAATACCTCTACACCGGTTAACTCAGTAAAAGTAGTTATTTTTGTAGTTGCTACACTTTCTGCTGTGACTACCATGGTTGGTGCCTTTCCATCAGTAAAAACTTTTGCTGTTAATGGTATTTCCAGTTTGCTGTCTAAAACTATGCGCAAAGGATTTTTCCCTACTGCCAGGCGACAAGTAAGTTCAGGATCATCTTTTATTACTGTGTTTTTACCAACCAATATACAGTCGTAAATACCACGCAAATAGTGCGCATATTTGCGAGATTCTTCACCACTGATCCATTTAGAGTCTCCATTAGCGGTAGCAATTTTTCCATCTAAAGTCATAGCGTATTTGACTGCCACAAAGGGCATCCCTGTTAATATCCAATGGAAAAATACTTCGTTTTGTTTGTAAGCTTCCTGGGCCAAAATCCCCTCAGATACTTCTACGCCTGCCGCTCTCAGCGCTGCAAACCCACGTCCTGCAACTTTAGGATTAGGATCGCCTGCAGCAGCTACTACGCGCTTAATGCCTGCCCGGATAAGAGCTTCACAGCACGGTCCTGTTCGTCCAAAATGAGAACAAGGTTCCAACGTTACATAAGCAGTAGCACCAAAGGCCAGGTTTCCAGCGGCAGCCAAGGCATTCACCTCGGCATGAGCTTCTCCGGCTTTGTGATGATATCCCTGCCCAATAACACTGCCCTCAGAATTAACTATGACGCACCCCACCAAAGGATTGGGACTGGTATAGCCCCGTGCTTTTTCCGCAAGTGCTAAAGCCATTTTCATATATTTAATATCGTCCATAAAATCACCTCTAGATTTTTTTGCCGTAAGTACAACAAAAAAGACTAACCACCCTTTTGGGGTAATTAGTCAGACGGCTGAATTTGTAAAGTAACACAGCATAAACTTTCGTCTTTTCTCATCCAGACTTTATACTGTCGGTATCGGAGTTACACCGATTCATGCCGGTTACGGCTCGCGGACTATACCGCCGGTAGGGAATTTCACCCTGCCCCAAAGACACAATATTCAATTGATGCTCTCATTATATCACTATTATAAAACTTTGCAATAGTCGTTAATTAAATGCTTTGTTTTCACCGGTTTGATGATCATGAAAAAAAACTTTTCCTAATTTGAGTTTACCATTTATAATTTGAAAAAATGGTGCAGAAATATCGCCGGCCGATGAATGTATTTCCACATCGCTGAAACGTAATACACCATATTGATTAGTAAACTTACCTGTTATGCTGTCAAATAAAACAGGGCCATAGTTACCTTTCCCTGATTTAAAGTCACCATAAGTAAGTACTTTTTTGTGTTCGCCTGTTCCGCGCATTTTAAGATTAAGTTCTACCAAACAATTAATTAATAAACTTTTAGCCGCTATATCACTACGCAGTTTATGCCCCAAAACATTTACGTTGTAATGTTTGTTGTCAATATTGAAATAGCCGCTGGCATCACAATTACCGCCATAAACATCAGCATGAACATTCGTAATATTAATAAAAGCATTTTCATAGTGAAAATCACCAACTACATTAGAAAAATGCAAAGCCGGTAAGTTCAGTTCTTCCATAGACAAATTACCGTCAATCATTGGCGATGGTAATTGTCCTGATATTTTTGAAGTAGTTGAGACTTTCTCATGAACATTTATTCCCGTTCCTAACGATGAGGGCTTTAAGTCTTTAATTGTAAGATTCAAATCATAAACAGCTACTTTAGGTTTAAGATTAATACTGCCAACAATATTTAGGGCATCGGCCTCTAAAGTCCCACTAAATTTCCCTGCCGAAAAATCTATATCAAACTTATCTCTACTATTCATATGCATTTTAGCATTAACATCATTCATAGCAAATTCTCTGTTGGCATAACGCGCAACAAGCTTGCAACGATTAAGAGCCATCGTAAAGTTCATATCTTTTAGAGCGCTACTAAATTCCGGTTTAGGCAAACCTATTTTTCTTTTATCCTGTTTAGCAATATCGATGTTTTTTAAATTCATACGTTCATTAAAATCAAGACAAAGTAAGCCATCATTTATCTCAATATTAGTTATAGTAGACGCTTCAACACGCTTAGTAATAACGTCCCAAGGTTTAACAGCAAAGGAACCACTGCCGATTTGGGCTATTAATCTTCCCTGTTCATCCTTCCAAAGCAAATTTTCAAAGCTGACAAGGCCGAAAATATTTGCCCTAAGGGTGCCCACAGTTAAAGTGCCATCCAGCATCTGTTGTCCTGACAATGTTTTATTGAAAATATTAACAACTTGTTTGGTAGCTTGGTAGCTTAATCCATAGAAAATTGCCACCAAGAAAATAGCAACACCTACAATAGTTGCACCTATTTTTGCTCTCTTAGCCATTTTAAACCCCGTTCAGTTTTAAATTAGCGGATATGATTTTAACTCAGCAATAGCCTTTTTAATATCTTGTGCACCATAAATAAAAGATCCTGCTACCAACACATTAGCACCTGCGTCTATAACCTGCTTAGCCGTCTGAGCATTAATACCACCATCAACTTGAATAAAAACATCCCGTTGCAACTTTGTAATCATTTCTTTGAGGCAAGCAATTTTTTTCACCATGGTGGCAATAAATTGTTGCCCGCCAAACCCTGGATTTACTGACATTATCAGTACCATATCCACGTAAGGCAAAATCTCTTCAATTGTACTTAAAGATGTAGCTGGATTAAGTGCAACACCTGCTTTAATGCCATGTTCGTGAATAGATTGAATTAGTCGGTGCAAATGTTTAGTGGTTTCAACGTGAACCACTATCATATCAGCCCCGGCCGCTACAAAATCTTCTACATAATTTTCCGGATTCTCCACCATTAGATGACAATCAAAAAACATTTTTGTGTGAGGGCGTATTTTTTTAACCACAGGAGCACCGAAAGTTAAATTTGGCACAAATCTGCCATCCATAACATCAATATGAACCCAATCGGCACCAGCCTCCTCTATTCTTTTTATCTCCTCACCCAGGCGAGAAAAATCTGCTGATAAAATCGACGGTGCTATGATAGTCATTTTTTTACGTTCCCCTCTTTTTTATTTTTTATCTCTGTTAACATACTTACATAGGAATTATAACGAGATTGAGCAACCTCACCTGTTGTTAACGCTGCTTTAACAGCACAATCAGGCTCATGAGTATGGGTGCAAGTGGTAAACCTGCAACCTGAGGCTAGCGGAATAAATTCTCTGAAATCTGTGGCCAAAGTCCCCAAATCCAATTCTTCCAAGTTCAAATTACCAAATCCCGGCGTATCTGCAACATAGCCACCGGCAAAGGGTAAAAGCTGAGCAAAGCGTGTAGTATGACGACCTCTGCCAATCTTTTCACTAACCTCTCCTGTTACCAGTGCTAAATTAGGATCAATAGCGTTTAAAGTAGTTGATTTGCCTACACCTGAAGGACCGGCAAAAACAGAAATCTTGCCTGCCAGTCTGTTTTTCAGAGCTTCAATACCTATGCCTTCAGAAGCACAGATATCGAAAACTTCATAACCAATCTTACCATAAATAGCACGACAACTATCAATAAACCCTTCAGGAGCAATATCATTTTTATTCAAACTAATTATTGCCGGTATCCGCGCACTTTCTGCTAAAGCCAAAAGCTTATCCATCAATAGCCAGCTAAAATCCGGATTTGCACAGGCAAAAGCCACTATTACCAAATCTATATTAGCCATAAGAGGGCGCTGCAAAAAATTTTTGCGCGGCAAGATGTCTATAATCATACCCTCATCCCCGGCTTGTTCAAAATGCACTATATCACCGGTAACTAGGCTGAAACGCTCTTTCTTTAGTTTTCCCTTTACCTTACACGTATAGACCAAACTATCCTCGGCCTCTACGTAATAATATCCATTGTAAGTGCGAATAATGCGACCCTGCATTGGCATCAAATTTTTCTATCCTCCACTAATGTACCATTGGCATAAAATTGCACCCTGGTAGGTCCAGCGATTTCCACCTGCTGACGCAGACGAACTCCCGGTCTAGCTAACCCGGTATAGACTGTAGAAGTTCCTTTTTCGTTAATTAGAACTAATTTAACTTCGTTTCTATCTTGCCCACTTGGAACTACAAATTCTACAATTTTTGCAGAACCGGAATCAAGGGCATTCTTATCGGCTTTTTCATCCTTCTTACTAGGGTCACCTGTAGAAACAGTAACATTGACCACGGTGCTCTTACCCACAACGCTGCCAATATCAGGATCTGTAGTAAGAACGTTATTTTTAGCTGATGCATCAGGTTTTTCTGTTACGGTTCCTAATTGAAGTCCCGCCTCACTTAACAATGCTTTTGCCGCATCCAAAGTCATACCTGACACTGACGGTACAACTGTTTGTCCATCACTGATATTAACGATAAGATTAATTTTAGTATTAGCATCTACTTTAGTTTTTGCCCTAACACTTTGTTCTAATACCGAATCCATTGGTTTTCCTGCCGCATAGCGCACAGTAACTGTTCCTAATTTTAATTTAGCTGATTTTAAAAGTTGTTTTGCAACTGTAAGATTTTTACCAACTAAATTTGGTGCTACCCCTTGCTCTACCCCTTTGCTAATAACAAGTAGTATTTTTCTGCCTTCTTTTACTTTGCTATTTGCCGGAGGATCTTGGCTACTCACCTGCCCAGCTGGAACGTCCTCAGAATATTCTTCGGATAATATGTAGGTCAAGTGGCTTTTATCTAAAATTTCCTCAGCCTCAACAATGGTTTTTCCCTTAAGGTCAGGCACTGTTACTACCATCTTGGAATATTCCAAAACTCCATAGACTATTCCCAATAAAGCTAGTATGCCACAAACCACAAGGATTAAAAACTTTTTATTGCTCTTTTTAGGCGGCTCAACAATTTCCTGTTGTTCCTTTGGCGGTTTATAATTAGCGATACCGTCAATCATCTCTGCTTTGCTAATAATCATAGTTTGATCATTTACGCCCTCAGTTGGTACAGGTGTATCAGAACTAATAAAATCACGGTTATCCACTTTTTTATTAGACTCATTACTATATAAAAGTTCCTCAGCATGTTGCAGGTCCTCCAAAAATTCCTGGGCAGAAGCGTAACGTTTGTCTGGATTTTTAGCCAAAGCCTTAGCCACAATTTTCTCTAAAAATAGTGGCATGTCAGGAACAATGGAGCGCAAGGATGGTGTTACCGACTGTACATGCTTCAAAGCTACTGCAACCGGAGTTGTTCCCTCAAAAGGCAATTTACCCGTTAACATTTCAAACAAAACTACGCCCAATGAATATAAATCTGACTTAGGGGTTATTGGTTGTCCACAAGCTTGCTCCGGGGAAAGATAATGTACAGAACCTATGACATTTTCTTGAGTTTGTTGACACAAAGGCCCAATGGCTCTAGCAATACCAAAATCCGTAACCTTAGCGGTGCCTGTACTATCGATTAAAATATTCTGAGATTTTATGTCACAATGCACAACATCATGAATGTGTGCTTGAATTAGAGCTGCAGCTACGCCTAAAGCATAATGTACCGCCACCTTTGGTTCAAGAGCCCCTTCTTCATTAATATATTCCTTTATGGTTTTACCAACAACGTATTCCATGACTATATAATAAATGTCATTTTCCACGCCAACATCATAAACGTTTACAATATTCGGATGCATTAGTTTAGCAGCACTGCAGGCCTCTTGCCTGAAACGTGCAATAAAATCTGCATCTTGAATATACTGATCCCGTAAAATTTTAATGCCAACATCACGATTCAAAAAAGTATCATACCCATGGAAGACTTCGGCCATGCCGCCGCCACCAACTTTATCTACAATTTCATATCGATTATTTAGAGTTATTCTTTCCATTTATCAGCCCTCCAAATCAAGAATAATAAAAGAAATATTATCCTTGCCGCCTGCTGCTAAGGCAAGCGCCATAAGTTTATCAGCAATTACATTTAAATCCTTGCCCAAAAGAAGTTTTTCAATTACTTCATTAGGCACCATATCAGACAAGCCATCACTGCATAAAAGCATTTTTTGTGCTCCTGCAACAATAAACTCAAAAAGATCTACTTCTACTTCCGGCAAAGCGCCTATAGCCCGCGTAATAATATGCTTTTGGGAAGATGTAGCTGCCTCACTAGGCGTAAGTTGTTTTTGTCGCACCATTTCAGCTACCAAACTATGGTCGCTAGTAACCTGTTTGAAAACCCCGTCCTGCATTAAATAAATGCGGCTATCCCCTACATGACCCACAAAGGCTACTCCGTCTTTACCCAAATAAACAGCAGTAAGCGTCGTACCCATTCCATGTTGCTCAGGAATCTCCTGGCTCATAGTCCAAATTTGTGTGTTAATTTTTTTTATTTTACTCTCCAGATAACCCAAAACTTCAGATTCCGGAATATTAGAACAATCTAAATCACTTAAAAGACGTACTGCTTCAAAGCTGGCGATTTCTCCGGCGTTATAACCACCCATACCATCGGCGATAGCAAACAAAGTTGGTACTCTAACCAAAACGCTATCTTCGTTGTTTTCACGAACCAACCCGCAATTCGTCCTACTTACAGCTAACAAGTTATTCACCTCCCACTAATGTACTGGCTCTCAATTGCCCACAAGCGGCATCAATATCTTTACCCATTTCTTTGCGTACAGTTACATTTATTTTTTGTTCCTTTAATACTTGAAAAAATCTATCCACGGCATTACCACTCGGACGCTTAAAACCTTTTTCCGGTACAGGATTAGCCGGAATTAAATTAACGACAACATTTTTATGTTTCAAAACATTAGCTAAAATTCTAGCATCATCTAAACTATCGTTAATACCTGCCAATAAAATATACTCATACATAACTTGACGGCCGTTTCCTTCTGAATATTCGTCAGCAGCTTTAATCACTTCCAAATAGTTATATGTTTTATTAATTGGCATAAGTGAAGTTCGCAGTTCATCAGAAGCTGCGTGCAGAGAAATAGCCAAATTAATAGTTCTACCCATCTCTGTTAATTTTTTAATCCCTGGAATAATACCACAGGTAGAAATAGTCATATTTCTATAACCAATCCCCTGACCATGATCTTCGTGTAAAATATCCAAAGCCTTTAACACATTATCTAAATTAAGCATAGGCTCGCCGCTTCCCATTACTACTACTCTGCTTACACGGGCATCCTGTATAGATAGTAAACGTTGGAAATAATAGACCTGTGCTAATATTTCTCCTGCTGTTAAGTTGCGTTCCTGCCCCTGCAACCCACTGGCGCAAAAAGCACAATCCATACTGCAACCTACCTGAGATGAAATACATACACTATAACCATAATCATGATGCATGCAAACCGTCTCAACTGATGCTCCGTCCGTAAATCCGAGTAAAACTTTGTGAGTCAATCCATCTGTGGACTTAAGCTCTCGTAGTACTTTAATTTGGCCTGTGAGCAAAGTAAAATGCTCTTGCAAAAGAGCTATATCACTTTTGGAAAGATTAGTCATTTCTTCAAAAGAAACTGCTGACTTCTCATAAAGCCAACGGAAAATCTGTTCAGCCCTAAATTTTTTCATTCCTAAAGGCAATAATGCTTCTTGCATTTCCAGCAATGTCATACCAAAAATTTCTTGTTTTATCATATTATTTTCTCACTTCCGCCCCAAAAGGCAAATATAAAATCCATCTATGCCATCTTTCTGCGGCAAAAGTTGTAATTCACTAATAGTTTCACCCGTTAACGGATGCTTAAAATTCAGCCTAGTAAACTCTGTATGTTTACTTAAAAAATCTTCGATAACACGACCGTTTTCATTAGCTTCTAAAGTACAAGTACTATACACTAACCTACCTCCCGGTTTAACGTAGGAAGAGGCACTGGCCAGTATTTTTTTTTGCAGCGGCGGAAAAAAGTTTAAATCTTTTTCTGTCTTGGTCCAGCGAGCTTCAGCTCTTCGGCTCAAAACCCCTAATCCTGAGCAAGGTGCATCTACCAATACACAATTAGCTGCCTCTCTCCATTCACCGACGACTATGGAAGCATCTTGTTCTCTGGTTTCAATATTGCGTAAAGCCAGCCTTTCAGCATTTTCCACAACAAGATTTAGTTTGTGAGCGTAAATATCTGTGGCTATTACTTTGCCTGTATTTTTCATAAGCTGTGCCAAATGTGTTGTCTTTCCGCCAGGAGCACTACAAACATCAATAACTAAATTTCCCGGTTCAGGAGCCAAAATACCGGCAACCAGCATAGAACTCTCATCTTGAATATATATATACTGTCCAAATTTACTCATTATAGCAGCAAAAGAAGGAATCTTGCCACACACAAGTCCCTCCTTACACCAATTAGATAAACGTACTTCTACCCCTTCCGCTTCTAATCTTTTTTTCAGTTCTTCTCTGGTTATAAGTAAAGTATTTACTCGCAAAGATAAAGCCGGATTTTCGTTATCATACTTGCATAAAGCTATAGTTTCTTCCGTGCCAAAACGGTAACGCCAGCGCTGCACTAACCACTCAGGATGATTATAGGTTAGCGCAATATGTAAAGGTTCATTCTCTTCCATAGTAGGAAAAACAAGGCGTTCTTTATTGCGCACTATGCTCCGTAAAACACCATTCACAAATTTTACCGTACCTGGATGCCCAAACTTCTTTGCTAAATTAACTGCTTCATTGCAAGCGGCAGAAACAGGTATACGCTCCAAAAAATATATCTGATAAACGCCTTCGCGTAGAATATTTAAAATCATAGGACTAACTTTATGTAATGGCCGAGTAATAGCCTGATTAATAAACCAATCAATAGTGCCCTTTGCCTTAATAGTGCCATACACCAATTCCGTTACAAAGCGTCTATCAATATCTGTTAAAATTGTGTTGTTTAATGCCTTATTCAAAGCTAAATTAGCATAAGCTCCATCTGTAAATACGCTATTAATAACTGTTAAGGCCAGTAAGCGTGCATTGTCTGTTTTACTTTGCATTAGCAACCTCATCTTCTAAAAAAGTTTTTATTGCTTCTTCAACTTTAGCAATATCTACACGTGTGTTGAAACAAGGACCATTAGGCCGTTCATTAAGCACGCCTAATACCGGCAGCGGGAAAACATCTTGTATACCGCTAGTTAAATCACGTTCACAAGCAACAGCTACAATTGCCTTAGGTCTAATAGCCTTAACAACTTGACGTGCTAAAGTCCCCCCCGTCGCTACTGCCAAATGAACACCATATTTGTTGGATAGTGCAACCAAATCACCTACACCACAACCACCACACTGATGACAATTCTCAATGTTACGAGTTATCTTAAACGTACAAGTATCCAACTGATTACAATGA
>JAAYAE010000174.1 GCA_012719555.1 Acholeplasmataceae bacterium
CAAACGAGAAGCAGCATAAACTTACTGATTTAATAAACAGATTTGGCATTGGCACGGTGGTAGAACACAGGTCTTTGGGCGACGTATTGCAAACGCAAAAGTGTTATGAATATATGATTAATTACTCAATAAAGAATAATGTAAAAATGAAGTATTTCCTTGCCAATGGCAAGCTTTTTTCAGAAAAAAAACGTAAAGTTAATGAAAATAATTTTGACTATATGGATAATTTATTTTCTGATTAGTGAAATCAAGTCCTAATTAGGGTATTAATAAGCTTTTTAGCGGTATAATAGGTGTAAGTACAATTTCTCAAAAGAAAAGGATGACGTAATGCTTGAAAAATTGCTAAAGCAACTAACTACAATACATAAGCCTGGAAAAGATGTAACAGCGGTTTTTCGTTATATAGGTCCCGGAATTTTAGTAACCGTTGGTTTTATCGATCCTGGGAATTGGGCAGTTAATTTAGCTGCTGGGTCCAGCTACGGTTATACGCTCTTGTGGACCGTCACCCTATCAACAATAATGTTGATTTTGCTTCAACACAATGTGGCTCATCTTGGTATTGTTACAGGTGAGTGTTTAGCTGAGGCTACTAGAAAGTTTTTAAGGCCGTGGGTTGCTATTATACATCTTAGCACGGCGATGCTCGCTGCTATTGCTACTGCTCTGGCAGAGCTCTTAGGTGCGGCTATCGCACTAAATATGCTATTTAAAATACCTATTTTCATTGGGGCTGTTATTACGGCGGTAATTTGTGCCCTTATGCTAATGACAAATTCTTATAGAAAATTAGAAATGTGGATTGCAGGTTTTGTATCACTTATTGCCGCTTCATATCTATTTGAGCTTTCTATGGTTAATGTAAGTTGGCCTGCCGCTGCTGTTAGCTGGGTAACACCAAGTATGCCTTCAGGGTCTATGTTTGTTGTCATGGGGATTATTGGGGCTGTTATTATGCCACACAATTTGTTTTTGCATTCTGAAGTAATTCAAAGCCGAAAATGGAATTTGGAAGATCCCAAACTTATTGTAAAACAGTTGCGCTATGAATTTGTGGATACACTGTTTTCCATGAGTGTAGGGTGGGCCATTAATAGTGCCATGATTTTGTTAGCAGCAACAACTTTTTTTGCCAAGGGCATAGCTGTTGATGAATTGCAGCAAGCACAGGAAATGCTAGTGCCTTTGTTAGGCTCAAATGCGGCTAGTATATTTGCTGTAGCCTTGTTGTTCGCTGGTTTTGCTTCTACTGCAACAGCAGGTATGGCTGGAGCTAGTATATTTGCCGGTATGTTTCGCGAATCATATGACATGGATGATTTACACTCTAAAATGGGATTACTGCTTACTTATATACCTGCGGTTATTATCTTACTCTTTATAACTGATCCTTTCTACGGATTGATTTTATCCCAGGTTTTGCTAAGCGTACAATTACCATTTACTATTTTTTTGCAGTTATATTTAACCTCATCAAAGCGTGTTATGGGGAAATATGTTAATACTATCATAACTAAATTTTTGCTGGTGAGCATAGGAATTATCGTAACCATATTGAATTTATATTTGATGTGGGATTTACAATAAAAGGCAAAGCTGATTTGTGCTGACTGTTATAAGTTTTTGTTATAGTATTTTCTGGGAATTATAGCACTTTTAAGTGTTATAATTGATTCGTAGTCTATTTAGGATAAGGCACGGGAGGTGCTGAATTATGGAAGAAAGAATTAATGCTATTACACATGGATTTGGCGCTGCTATCGCCGCAATAGGGTTGTATTTGCTGGTTTCCCTAGCTTGGAAGTATGGTACTGTATGGCATGTTGTAAGCTTTAGCATTTATGGCGTTAGCTTATTGCTGATGTATCTCACTTCGACATTTTATCACAGCTTAAAAAATGAACGCTTAAAACGTTTATTCAAAATATTTGATCATTCGGCAATATATTTATTGATTGCAGGAACATATACCCCATTTGCTTTAGTTATTCTACATGGCTGGCTAGGGTGGACTATGCTTGGAATTATTTGGGGCTTGGCCTTGGTTGGCATTGTGTTAACGATTTTTTTTGTGCAAAGGTTTCACAAGTTGACAACAGTTTGTTATGTTCTAATGGGGTGGCTGATAGTTCTGTGCATTAAGCCAATGCTTGCAAAGCTGGACGTTATTGGTATGGCGTGGCTAGCTTTAGGGGGTGTTTTCTATAGTGTAGGAGCAATTTTCTATTTAAAGAAAAGGTTGCCTTATAACCATGCCATTTGGCATTTGTTTGTCTTAGCCGGTAGTATCTCACAGTTTATCGCGGTGATTTATTACGTATTACCTGTGGGTGTATGATGGAAAAATATAAGATTATAGCGTGCAATATGCTATAATCTTATTTCGTTTAGTAAAAGTATGTAGTATAATATTTCAATAATTATAAGCAAGAGCAGGGCATTTTAGCCATACTCAATTTTGAGGTGAAAGAACATGAGTTTTTTACAAGAAATACAGCATACGGTGCAAAAAACTGCAGAAGCTATTGCCGATGTCCTGAAAATTGAAGTTGAAATAGCCGACGACAATCTTGTGCGTATAGCAGGAACAGGGAAATATAGAGACCAATGTGGGAAAATTATGCTTGATGGATTTGTTTATAAGCATGTATTAGATACAGGCAAAACAGTGGTTATTGAAAAACCTGGCTTTAATGAACTTTGTCTACCCTGTCCAAATAGAGAAAATTGCTGTGAGAATGGTGAAATAGCCTCGCCCATTTTATTAAATGGTATTCCTATAGGCGTTATTGGTCTTATAAGTTTTGATCAAATGCAAGCAAAAAAATTGCTCAATAACAAAGACTGGATGTTGCAATTCATTGTTAAAATGGCAGAGCTAATTGTTAATAATGTTGCTGAACACGATTCTAA
>JAAYAE010000175.1 GCA_012719555.1 Acholeplasmataceae bacterium
ATTCTATCTGTATAGTATATCAAATTTCCACATAAAAAAATACCGTTACAACAAGAGTAACGGTATTTTTTAAATATTTTCAATTAATCCACCAATACTGGAACGCCCATTGCCTTCTCTAACTTAGCATGAGATGTATTATAATCATACAAAGCTTGAATATAATTGTTCTTGGCGGTAGTTAACGACACTTGTGCATCAATAACGTCTGTATTAGTCCCAACGCCTGCTTGATATCGTACTAAAGCTATTTTGTATGCTTCTTCGGCTTCCGCTATTGCTACAGAAGTAGTACTAATACGTTTTTCTGCTTCACGCAAACTCAAATAATAAGTACGAACTTCCAGTTGAACACTATCGGTAGTTTGGCGGTAAGTTTCTTCTGCATTTACCACGTCTGCTTTAGCAGCCGCCACCTTAGCTGCGGTTACTCCATAATCCCAAACATTCATAGATACAGTAACACCAACTGCCCATTGATCATTTTTGGTAGCCGGCCACGCATTATTGGCCCACCCAGTAGAAGCTTCCAAACCCACCGTTGGCATATTTCCGGCATTTGCTATCTTTTGTGCAGCCTTATAAAGAGCAACGCTTGCTTCCGCCTGATGAATTTCCGGGCGATTAGTCATGGCATAGGTTAAGCAATTATCCAAAGTATAATTATAAGGTTTATATTCCAACCCTTCGCTAACACTAAGATTAGTAGAAATAGGCAGTCCTATTATATTATTTAAAGTTGCCACGGCCACATCATAAGTATTTTTTGCCTTAGTAAGTGTTTGCTCAGCATTTGCTAATTCCACCTGACTACGAAGCACATCGATTTTTGCTACTACTCCCACATTAAATTGAGCCTGGGTGTTCTTTAAATGTTCTGCCAATTGGTCAACAGATTCTTTATTCAAGGTAACTGTATTCGCAGCTTCTAAAACGGAATAATAGCCATTGGTAGCATTTAATTTAGTCGCCTGATATGACTCATCCATACCATATTTGTAATATTCATAATTTTTACTGGCCTTATCTATAGCTCCAGAAAGCGCACCACCTGAATAAATAGGAAAATCAACGGTAAACCCATTTTTAAAAGTACCTGAAGGACCATTACCATCACCATTTACATAATGATAGTAACCACCACGTTTATTACTGCTGCTAGCAGTAATGCTCCCCCAGCGAGCACTCTTAGCCTGATCTTTTACAGCTTTAGCATTTGCCAGTTCAGCATTGGAAATTTTTATTGTAGAATTATTCACTAAAGCCATGTGCACAGCTTTGTCTAAATTTAGCTCCATTGTAGCTGCAAATGCAGTTTGCACTGTTAAAGCACTTAACATTAATGCGGCTACAAGCGTTTTTTTTGTTATATGATTTTTTACCATTTTAGCTCCTCCTGTTGGCACTGACTAAATAGTCAATATAGATAGATTATAGTGATTTCTTTACCTAAAGTCAACTTTATATTAAAAATAGCTACGAACACCAAGATAAGTTGTATCTGAACCATGCTTGCTAATATTCATACTTTGAGCAATTAAAGAAAAATTCCTAGTCAGCGCCAATTCGCCGCCAAGCCTTAGTTTGGTATCATTAAAATCGTAAACATCAGTAAACAACTTAAAATTCTTACTAAGGTTATAATCCATACCTACGCCAAAATACCCCTGCATCAAGCCGGCACGAACACCAAAAGCAGAGTTTAGCTTTCTCCCGTAGTGCAAATCAAATTTAGTATCATCTCCTATATCTGCGCCACCTATATATACAAAACTATTATCTTGCAAGGGAAGTCTTACCCCCATATCTGTACGCCATTTGCTATTTTTACCATTGTACATAACATCTGCCTGCGCTTTAGCATCTGCGACAATGCCAAGCATTTTATTAGCTTTTTCACTAGTCTCTTTGGCATTATGAATAGTAGCTTTTAAATCGCTTTTGGTCTGTGGATCTGTAACAACGCCCTGCAACGAAGTTGCCATTTCTTCAATACGTTTACTAGCAGTAGCCATGTTTGCAGCCATTTCAGAAAGGTTTCTTCCTGTAGCTCCATTATTATCTGCACCAGACATAATGCTGTTCATATGAGCCGCCATCTCACTCATGTCATGCACCATCTGTGAAATTTCTTGTTGGTTTTCAGAGGCTAAATCAGCCATAACCTTACTAAAGGTATTTAAGTTTTTGCTAATAGCGCTAGCATTTAAGAAACCATCTCTCATAGATTTTTGCACATCTTTATCCCCGAAAACATTATTAAAAGCATCGGCAATTCCTTCTAATTTGGCCAAAACTTTAGTAGAAGACTCCATGAAATCATCTAGCCCTTGAGCTTTAACGCCTAAAACTTCTTCCTTATCTTTGTAATACTCCCCATTAGCACGCTTTGGTGGGTCAACAGTTACAAATTTTGTGCCCATTACGCCATCCATACCAATCGAAAAGCGTGAATTACGAGGTATTTTTGTTTTAGCATCAATTTTTAAAATAGCTCTAACTTTAGTACCATTCACCTGTATATCTTGTACTTTACCTATAGGGACACCGGCAAAACGCACTTCATTGCCAAACTTTAGTCCGCTTACTTGGTCATAAATTACATTAATGACATAGCCACTTCCTGCAAAATTTAAAACACCTAGGAAAGAAATTATCATTATAAAAAGAGCCAAGCCGGCTATTGTTAACGCTCCCACTTTTACATCATTTTTCGCATTCACCGCTAGCACACTCCTTCCGTTTCTTTTCCACAAACAACTCACCCCGGATAAACTGTTGTACTAAGTGATTTGAACTTTTTTTAATTTGTTCAACAGTCCCCATAGCTTCAATATGTCCCGCGTTTAGCATGGCTATTTTATCTGCAGCCATAAAAGCTGACGCCATATCATGTGTTACTAAAAGAGACGTTACTCCTAAAGTCGCTTTTGTATTCAAAATTAATTCACTAATAATATTTGCCATTATTGGGTCTAAACCCGCTGTTGGCTCATCATAA
Source organism: Acholeplasmataceae bacterium (assembly GCA_012719555.1). GTDB lineage: Bacteria > Bacillota > Negativicutes > Acidaminococcales > Acidaminococcaceae > JAAYAE01. Next base: position 3,002 of record JAAYAE010000175.1, read on the forward strand.
AGAACTATATCAGGTTCTAAGGCAATAGCTCTAGCTAGACTCACCCTTTTCTTCATGCCTCCGGATAAGACAGCAGGATAAGATTTCTCAGTGCCGGGCAATCCTACCATATCCAACATTCTAGTAACTATTTCGTGAATTTCTTTATCACTTTTAGTTGTGTGCTGACGTAATCCAAAAGCAACGTTTTCGCCAACATCCAAAAAATCGAACAGCGCTGAATATTGAAAAACCATCCCCATATCCTTCCGCAATTCGTTCCACTCATCTTCTGTGAAATCACATACATTATGACCTTTGATAATAATACGACCACTGTCAGGTGTTAAAAGACCGATGAGCAGTTTAAGTACGGTGCTTTTACCACACCCACTAGGCCCAATAACTGCCAAAGTTTCTCCTGCATAAACGTTAAAACTAACTTTGTCCAAGATAATCTTAGGGCCAAATGACATACTAACTTCTTGGAACTGTATAATCGGTTCTGCCACCTTTTAACCCCCCTGCACAAACAAAATCACGGACAGAAAATAGTTCGTGACAAAAATCAAAATTATAGATAACACCACAGAAGCTGTGGTAGCAATACCAACGCCCTCAGCCCCTTGTTGAGCACCAAGGCCCTTGTGGCAGCCTACAATAGCAATAATAGCACCGAAAAAGCCCCCTTTAATCATACCTCCAACGAGATCCCAGGGTTCAGTAAACACACGAATAGAATCAATATAGGCATAACTACTTATATCAGCATAGTTAGTTGCTACTATCCATCCCCCTACACTGCCTACCACATTAGCAAAAATAATAAGTATGGGAAGCATAAGAACAATAGCAATAAAGCGGGGCACAACTAGATAAGAAATAGGATTAGTAGCCATAACTCTAAGAGCGTCTATTTGTTCAGTTACCTTCATAGTGCCAATTTCAGCAGCTATTGCGGCTCCTATACGTCCGGCAACAACTACGCCTGCTAAGACAGGAGCCAATTCACGCCCCATAGCAATAGCAACTATACCCCCAACAGAATTAGCGGCACCAAAACGCACAAACTCCTTAGCAGTTTGCACGGCTAAAACCATCCCTGTACACATGGTGGTAACGACAACTATGGGCAGTGAATCAGTACCCAATTTTGCCATTTGCCGCACCGTTTCTGCCACATTAGCTTCCCGCAAGCGATGGCAAGTCTCCAAAAAAAGATTAACTATCTTGCCTGTACTTGCACAAGCTTTTATTATGAACTTTCCTACATATTCACAAAGTAAAGTAAAGTTCTTATCCATAAAGTCTCCTTAATAAACATAATGCTACACGTATCATTATACTTCATTCCAACGGATTTTTCCAAAATAATTTAAAAAAGGTATTGCGGTGATGTAACACGCCTATCTTCAATTGCGTCAGCAAATTTGTTGAAAGTCCATCACCGCAATTATAAAAACAAATAACCTAACTTTTATAAATATACCCCAAACCACTGTCATACAAAATCAGTTTGCAACCGGACAATTCTATGGTTCCAAATTCTTCTTTATCATCACCAAAACAACATCTGTCTTTTTTGATACCTTATGGGCATAAACCAAGACGTACAGAACCCAATTAATACTTAGCCTTTCCCCTACAACAACACAAACTTTAAGCCATATCGCTTTGATTTCTTACAATCACATTTGACAAATCTGTCAATTTTCTTCTTTAACTTTGAACCACATAGCATACATTGCCGGTAGGACAAACAAGGTTAAAAATGTTGCTATCAAAAGGCCGCCTGCAATTGCCACTGCCATAGGTCCCCAAAAGGGGCTTGCAATCAATGGAAGCATTCCCAATATTGCCGCCGCAGCTGTTAGCATAATTGGCCGCAGCCTTAGAACTGCTGAATTAATGATTGCGTTCCACGGCGATTGTCCTTCTTTCATATGCTGCTCTATTTGGTCAATAAGAATTACCGAATTTCTTATGATCATACCTGATAGCGCCAATATTCCTAATTCAGCCACAAACCCTAAAGGGCGCTGGGTCAGTAATAATGAAATACTGACGCCTATCATACCAAGTGGCGCCGTTAAGGCGGCTAGCATAGCTAGAGATACTTTTTGCAGCTGAACCATAAGCAGCGTAATAATCACTATAATCATCATAGGCACCGGCTGCATAAGCAACGCTGTTGACTGCACACTTTTTTCCATATAGCCACCAGGCTCAATAGTGTACCCAGGTGGCATACTAGCCTTTAAGTTTTGCAGTTCGTCATAGATTTTGGCAGTTGCATCATTACCCGTTATTGTACCGTTAACATCGGCACGAACTGTGATTGTAGGTTTCAAATTGCGGCGCCAAATCAAGCCATCCTCACCCGCATAGCTAATATTGGCAATTTGTGCAAGCGGAACATACTTTCCATTGCCTATATGAACAGGCATATCTTTGATAGATGCTAAATCTTTCCTGTTCTGGGCATCCAAACGGAAAGTGATGTCGATAGTCCTGTCAGCCTGTCGAAACTCTGCCAAAGGAGCCCCGGACAATTGAGTCTGCAAATCTAATGCCAGACTATGGCTATCAATCCCAAGCATCCTAGCTTTGCCTTGATCTATATCCAGATGCATAACTTTACTCATTTCATTCCAGTCATAATTTATATTTTTCAGCTGCTGATTTTCTGACATAACCCGTCCTACTTCTTTTGCCAAAGCACGCACTTTATTATGATCATCGCCTGAAACACGAATCATAACGGGATAGGCAACAGGCGGACCCGTCTGAATAACTTTTGTGAATCCCTGTACATTTTCAAACTCATCATTAAAAAGCTGATTAATCTTATTGTCCAGTCTCTGCCTAGCAGCAACATTTTTCGTAGTAATTACGAACTGGCAATAATTATCCATGGGCAATACCGGTTCCAGGGTTAGAACAAAGCGCGGAGATCCCTCTCCTACATAATAGCTGTAATTAACTATATCCGGATCATCCTTTAGGTAGTCAGACATACGTTGAGCTTGCTCTGCTGTTGCCTTGATAGAAGCCCCACGTGGCAAAGTCATTTCAGCAATGAGCTCCGGTCTGGTGGAAGGTGGAAAAAATTCACTTTTTACAAAACTCATCAGAACAATTGCTCCCGCAAAGCAAGCTACCGTTATCAGCAATACTAATTTTCTTTTTCTGAGACACCATGACAAAAGCTTTTTGAATACTTTATAAAATTTTTTATCATAAGGATCATGATTTTCTACAACTATTTTCGGTTTCATCAGTAAAATTCCCAAAAGCGGCACTACCAAAACCGATACCAGCCAGGAAATAAGCAAAGCAATAGAAACTACCACAAAAATACTGTTGGTGAACTCCGCAGCGTTACCCTTGGAAAACCCTATAGGAATGAAGCCGGCACAAGTAACCAAGGTTCCTGTCAGCATGGGAAATGAAGTTGCCGTGTAAGCAAAACATGCAGCCTTGGAACGTTCCCAACCTTCTTCCATTTTCACACTCATCATTTCCACAGAAATAATCGCATCATCAACCAGCAAGCCCAAAGAAATAATAAGTGCTCCCAGTGATACTTTGTGCAAGCCTATCCCCAGCCCATACATAGCAGCAAAAACGCCGGCAATAACTAAAGGAATACTCAAGGCCACCACCACACCCGTCCTATAGCCCAGACTCAGGAAGCTGACAATCAGAACTATGACTACTGCCTCAAATAACGATTTTACAAATTCATGGATAGATTCTTTTACCACTTTTGGCTGATTAGACACTTGGTCAAGTTGCAAACCATAAGGAAGTTCCTTTTCTATCTGCGCAACTTTGCTGTCTAGATCATCGCCCAGCTGTAAAATATTACCGCCTTTGTCCATTGAGAGGGCAATGCCTATAGCCGGTTGACCATTATAATACATTTGCGGCTCCTTAGGATCGGAATAACCACTTTTAATATTCGCAATGTCTTCCAAAGCAAAAGTTCGTCCATTAGCTCTAATAGGTATTTTCTTCAAATCTTCAAGGTTTTTAAACATACCGGAAAAACGCAAATAGACATTATCCTGAGAAGTCTCCAGCATGCCGGAAGGAGTCATGGCATTCTGTCCTGAAATAGTGCTTGCTATCAACGCAGGATCAATGCCAAGCTGCGCCAATTTGCTGCTTTCAATTTCTACATAGACCTTCTCTTCCTGAACGCCTATCAGCTCAACTTTTTTAACATTTTTGACAGTTAGCAACTCACGCCGGATTTTTTCTGCATTGCTGCGCATTTCTTCATAAGAAAAACCATCGCTGGTCAACGCATAAATGCTTCCGTACACATCATCAAACCGGTCGTTGAAATACAAACCCTGCACCTCTGTAGGCAGCGTACTCTTCATATCGTTGACAAGATTACGTACTTCCAGCCAAGTAGGCCTTACATCTTTTTCCGGCACCGTTTCTTTCAAATAAACAAAAATGACCGCCTGCCCAGGTTTAGAATAACTGGAAATATAATCTATCCCAGGTGTATCCTGAAGTTTCTTTTCAATTTTATCTGTTACCTGCTCCTCTACCTGCGCGGCACTAGCACCTGGCCAAACAGCCGAGACAACCATTTGCCTGATTACAAAATCCGGGTCCTCCATCCTGCCAAGGTTCTGGTAAGAATATACGCCCATTAAAAAAATCGCAGCCATAAAGTAATAGATGAGCTGCTTATGTTTGAGCGCCCATCCTGTTAAATTGAAAGATTTCATTGCAGCGCACCACCTGTTCGTACTTTCTGACCTTCATGCAGCTTGTGTACTCCTGCTGTTGCAATAACCTCTCCCTCATGCAGTCCACTGGAAACAACAACTGTGGAATTATCGCCAAATTTTGCTATCTTTACAGGACGCAATGTTGCCTTACCGTCGGCAATCAACCATACACAAGCGCCCTGATCCGTTTGATAAACAGCATTCAAAGGAATTCTTATTTCATTAATAGCCTTGGCATCACTGATTGTTACATTTGCCGTCATGCCTAACTTGATTTCCGGAGAAATATTCAGAATACTGATGCGAGCCTTATAGGTACGCGTAACCGAGTCAGCCATGGGTGATATTTCTCTGACCGAACCCGCCAGCTTCAAAGAAGGCAGTGCCCAAAAAGAAATTTCAATTTGCTTAGCATTGCGCAAGTTTTCGATTTGACTCTCCGGAATACTTATCTCTATCTCTCGATCTCCCTTCTGTACAAGAACGGCAACAACCTGCCCCGCACTTACAACTTGTCCGACTTCAGCACTCAAAGCAGTAATTACGCCCGGCTTATCCGCCTTGAGCAAGCTATAATCTAACTGATTCATGCCTTGTGCATATTGCGCCGAAGCGACCAGGGCCGAACCCTCAGCCACTTGAGAGGCATTGACATATTGGTCATATTGCATTTTGCTTATAGCACCCTGCTCATACAGTTTGCCATATCTTTCCAGGTTAGCCGACGCTAGCTTTAACTGTGACTGGGCCGAATAAACTTGGGCAGAATTAACATTAACTCCCTGCTGAATGTCCTTTGCGTCAACTTGCATCAAAACATCCCCAGGATTTACTTCACTGCCTAAGTTGACGTATCTATTGATTATTTTCCCGCCAACCTGAAAAGCTAATTGTGACTCATAACGACCCCTGACTTCTCCCGAATAATTAAATTTAGCATTGTCACTCTCTTCTCCCACCACGATTGTTCTAACTAGCGGGATATCTTCAGAAACAGTTTTATGATTGAAAAAAGCATGCACCAAAAATACCGTAAGTATCGCAAGACACCCAACTCCTAAAGTAATATATATGTTAATTCTATTTTTGAAAAATTCATGCATCGTTTATCCTCCCAAAGCATTTTTGACTGACATCAGTCATTTAAAATCAAAAAAAACTCTACTTAACATTTAGCAACAAACTAAATAAGCAGCCGCAATTCGTAATCTTTAATTCCTATAGCACCGCCAATCATTTTACTAACAATAACTAACTGCTGTCTTAATTCCTCATCAGTTTTCCTTTGATAAAGAGCATGTGTGAAACATTGCAGCACGGCAGTAATAAATTCAAGCGTTTCGTCGATATAATCTGCGCTAAACTCTCCTTTCCGGTTTCCTTCCTCAATTATTTTCTTTGTGAATGGTAAAAACATATTACCACCCTGCCTAATAATTTTTTCTGTGATTTGCAAGTGCTTATTGTAATACAAGAAGTCAAAAACCCATCCATCACCATTACGAAGATTTTCAAAAATCGTATAGAACATTTTTTCAAATTTTTGTACCGCAGTCATTTCTGATTTCTCTATGCCTTCCAATTTAATATATATTTTGGAAACATGCCTTTGCACTAAAGCCTCAAGAACAGCGTCTTTCGAAGTAAAATAATTATAAAATGTTCCTTGTGCTACACCTATAGCTTTGACAATATCACTGACAGATGTTTCATCATAGCCTACCGAATAAAATAATTTCTCCGCCGCATCAATAATCTCATTTCTTCTGACCACAGGGTCCTTAGTAATTCTTGCCATATAATCACTTCTTTCCTATAATGACTGACATCATTCATATTATATTTATAATATTTTTTTTTGTCAACACCGAAATATAAAAGCAGTGAGGCTAACTACACCTCACTGCAAATACTTAGCAATATTAAATTAATTATTACTTTATTCCCACCGGCACCGTCAATTCTACCTCACCATTCGCAATGAAATCCAACGGGTATTTTTGTTTATACTTACTGCCCTTGATTATTGTACGAAACCCAGTAAGAGCAGGATTTGGGACACCAGAATTGGCGGGCTTTTCGCCGGCGTTCTTCTTTATGTTAGGCAAAATATCCACAATTATTTCATTGTTGCGGTCAGCCTCGTTAAAGTCCTGTAAAAACTCTTTAAACTGTAATTTTTTTTCTTCATTCGGGGCGACTGTCCCCTCTTCTTTCTGTTTTTTTATAAGCTTAGTTAGCCAAACATAGGCATTACCACTGCGAATAATAATATTCATAGGCCCCGTCTTTTGATTCTCAGGAACTTTAAATTCTATTTGCTTAGTGAAATTTGCAGCTCTATAAGGTTTAAATTCAATTGTTAAGGGAACAATATCTCCGGGTTTAAATCTTTTGTTAGGCATTTTTGCACTAACTATTTCCGCAACTTCAAAACCCGATGTTATTTCTACATTAACATTAACATCAAAAATAGTCACTTTTTCAAATTTATTTCTCATCAACATGTCACAAGCGAAAGCCAATTCGCCGTTAGTCGCCTTGGCAACGTCTGCATTATTGAAAAACATATTCTCTCTTTTAAGATTAATCTGTCCTTCATCTTCACCACGAGCAGTGATATTAAAACTAATACGGGAAGTTCCTCCCCCTCTTCTGTCAAAAGCTTGATTAACCGTATTGTAACAGACACCATCAATTAACGTAGGTACTAAATCTTCATCCGTAATTAGTTGTACACTAGCAGTTCGATGTAAACCACGATCCTTGTCTGTAACAGAAACAAACATAGGTATAACTTTTGGGTTCTCATTAATAATTCCCGCAATTCCTGTTGCCCTATCTTGTGAAATTCTTCCCTTTAAATTGCCCAGTGCACCTACTTTAAAAGACGACTCCATGTTTGGAATAGAAGCAAAAATCCAAGCATTAGTCATAAAATAGTCAGCAGAACCTCTTTGTAAAAATGGATGACCAAATGCTAGAATACGCCCTGTGTCATCATCTTTCCACGTTACCGTACCAATGGCACCGATTGATAAATACCCTCTCACAAGCTCTACCCCAATAGAACTACCCGGTTCCAAAGGCACATTACTTAGGTCTTGATTTCCCGTAGGCACTGCATATGTTTTTAACCCTAATGGTAACAATTTGTCGCTTAAATATTGTACTCCGTCATCTGTAAAACCACTAACCATTAAAGGCGTGTTTTTAGGTAAAAATACCGACGGTCTAGGTTCATAATTTTCAAACATTTTAAGCATCTCTTCAATTGGAGTTAAAAAACAGTAATTGGGATCGGAAAAGGCCTTACCGTATGCTACGGCGCCAGCCAAACGCCCATCAATATATACTGGGCTGCCACTCATCCCTTGAGCAATACCACCTGATTTTTCAATAAGAGGTCCCGATGCTTTAATCAAAATATTATGCCCAGCCACATCAGATCCCGTTACTCCTAAAATTTCAACATCGAATGTTTCTATATTTACACCCTTAATAACCGTTTTAGCATAACCTCGCATGCCAGGGTGTAATTCATCAACAGAAATAGTAGGTATATTAGCAGCAACAGCTATCCCATTTATACATAAAATTAAAATAAATGCCAACAAAAATTTGCAGTGTTTCATAACTCACCCCTTATTATACTATAAAACCGGCGTGCCTAAGCTACGCCGGTTTTGTAATTGTTTACCTTCAAGGCTGAACATTTGCTACAACTTGCCCTGCCACAATACTACTTCCCGGTGACACAGACACTGAGACAACTTTACCACTGCAATTAGCCCTAGCTGCTGCTGCTGTCCCCGCAATAGTCTTGACCTTTACTAATACCTGTCCCTCAGAAACCATTGTTCCTGGAACGACCAAGCCTTCTGCCACCACTGTCCCTGCTAAACTGCTGGTCTGCGCTATGGCTCCGGCAGCAAAAGCAAAACTTGCAAAAGCTAGAATCATTACCAAACTTATAACAAATATATTCTTTACACTAAAAAATTTTTTGCGCACAATAATCCCCTCCACTCCCAAATAAAACTCTTGTCCTACTATGATTATAATACTATATCTGCATCTTGACAAGTTACGCTATCTACCGAAGATACCTAATCCAACACGTATGGGTCTTTCATCGCCATCAGAAGGCGCATTAACCACATCTCCGTTAACAACCATTTCGCTAGATCCTCCACCATCGAAATTCATAGCTCGATCTACCTTTAACCTTATCATATAGCGAGCCAATTCATCAAGACTCATTCCACTACTTGAAGAAGATCTACCATCTACTACTAAAATAACGATGGTCCCATCTGCTCTTATGCCAATTGCTGTACGAGGTGAACGGCCCACAGAAATATCATCAGCAATTTCTTCTGAGGCAGTTTGCACACTTTGTACTCCATTGTCAACTAACAAAGGGCCTACACCCAAGACATGTTTAGCATAGTCAGCCTCAGTACGCCCAAAGCTTTGCTGTATTTTCACCTTGGCCCCCAACTTCAAGCCTTGGAGAAACATGGCAGAAGTACCGTTACCGGAAAGCACTACTGTATTGGGCCGCAACGCAAGATTACCTGTCTTGGAAATTTCTGTTACTCTATTATTCACTATTCGTGCTTCAATACCATAAATATTAGTATCCGTACTAGAACCATAGGCATCGTTATAATAAATTAAATCATTTGCAAGTCTCATTCTATTTAGTCCCGTAATCGGAGCACTGATACCATCACTGCGTATAACTTTGCCGGAATAACTGGTATTTGTGATAATTTGCGCTCTATCGTTATTATCAATAATAAGTGCCGTTCTGGGTGTATCTTCTGCAGATACCCATTTTTTATCTATCATTAAGTTGCCTACTACCCACACATCAGAATCAAAATAAGACGCATTAATAGCAGCGATGGCTCCTGCATTACTAGCCATTTGTGATAAAACGCCCTTTTGAATATAATTTTCCTGTCCCAAAAGTGGTTTTAAAGTATAGCCGCTATTTGGGGATATTTCTAAAATATAAACTTCTTCAGGTAAAGAATCTACATATTCACGCAAATAAGTATAAGTTAGACCATCAGCAATCTTAGTGACCTTTTTATCATAGTTAATTTTCTTTAAATCTAGTACAAACCTATTAGGGCTCTTTAACGAAAAAATACTATATTTGGGTACTGATTTATAAAAAGTCACCACCAACCGGCTCTGATTATTAAAACGTTCTAATATTACACTTTTCACTAGATTATCTTTTAGTTGAAGTTTTTCGCTTCTTTTAACTTTACCATCAAAAGTTATAATCAGCTGCTTGTCCGCTACCGTTTCAGAATACTTAGGCATTTTGTCGAAATTCAGGACCAAACGTGTCCTATCGGCATCTACACCTGAGCGCAAATTCCCTAATACAGTTGCCATCGCTACTTGTAATGGCAACAAAACTAAGCAAATTAAAACTATCAGTATCTTATATAATAAGCTTTTTTTCATACTATAACCTTCCTAATTAGTTATCATTAAACAACCATACCCATTCTTAAAGCTGCTATACACGAAAGCATTTTAAATAAATAGGGACGACCTGATGGTCGGCCCTAGATTTGCGGATTATCCGCCTTATTTATATTAAAAATTAACGTTTGCGATTTTCCATAAAAACGGAATCTTTTAATACGCCTAAATTAGCCAATGCTTTTCCTGTTCCAAGTGCTACGCACTCCAGTGGATTGTCGGCAACAATGGTTGTAATTCTAGTTTCTTCCTGTACCAGTTCTGCCAATCCATCAAGTAAAGCGCCTCCACCTGTTAAAACAATACCTTGCTCAACAATGTCAGACGCCAACTCAGGCGGAGTTTTTTCCAATACAGATCTTATACACGCTATAAGCATGCTAATTGGCTCGATCATAGCTCTATAAGTCTCGTCTGAAGTTATTCTAATAGTTGTAGGAAGGCCTGTAATTAAATCCCTGCCACGGACAGTTACTTCGGCCTTTCGTCCATGCTTACTAACTGTAGCCACACCTAGCTTAATATCTTCAGCAGTTCTTTCACCAATTAAAACATTGTGTTCTTTTTTTACAAAACGCACAATAGCCTCATCAAATTTGTCTCCGCCGACACGCAAAGACTCAGCTACAACAATACCACCTAAGCAAATAACAGCTACGTCGGTAGTACCACCACCAATATCCACCACCATACAGCCACGAGATTCTCCCACATCCAACCCCGCTCCCATAGCTGCTGCCATTGGTTCTTCTATTAAGTAAGTTTTTGCTGCTCCTGATTGCATTGTAGCTTCTAAAACAGCCCTTTTCTCTACCGTAGTTACTCCTGAGGGTATACAAATCATAACTCTAGGCTTAAAAAACATACTTTTTCCTGCTACTTTTTGTAAAACATTCTCTAGCATTATCTGTGTAATATCATAATCGGCAATAACCCCTTCACGCAAGGGGCGAATAGCAACTATATTTTCCGGAGTTCTTCCTAACATATACTTAGCTGCACGGCCAATAGCAACAACCTTGCCGGTTTCTCTGTCAGTCGCAACTACCGATGGCTCTTTTAAAACAATGCCCTTCCCTTTAAGAAACACCAAAATATTAGCCGTACCAAGGTCAACGCCAATATCTACACTATTAAAAAATCTATTAAATCCTTTATTATTTAAAATGTTCATTTATTTAGCCTCTCGGCGCTCTATATCTGCACCCAATTGTTTAAATTTATACACCAAATTTTCATAACCACGGTCAATGTGGAAAATGTCAGTAATTTCCGTTACGCCCTCTGCCACGAGTCCCGCCAAAACCATTGCTGCTCCTGCTCGTAAATCTGTTGCACGCACTTGACAACCCAAAAGTCTAGGTACACCTTCGACAAATGCTCCACGGCCGCTAGTCTTAATGTTGGCACCCATACGTTGCAACTCATCTACATGCATAAATCTATTCTCAAAAACAGTTTCTGTTACTGCGCTTTGCCCTTGTGCTATGCACATCAATGCCATAACTTGTGCCTGCATATCTGTAGGAAATCCAGGATAAGGCAATGTTTTGATATTAATCCCCTTTAGATTCTTTGGCCCTATAACACGCACTCCGCGGATATCTTCCTCAATAGTTACTCCCGCTTCTCTTAACTTAGCAATCAGAGGTTTTAAATGCTCGCACAAAACATTCTCTACTCTAATATCACCGCCAGTCATAGCACCAGCTACAATAAAAGTACCTGCTTCGATGCGATCAGGAATAACGGTATGTTCTCCGCCTCTAAGTTCTTTCACACCTTCAATACGAATAGCATTAGTTCCTGCGCCACGCACTTTACCACCCATAACATTTAAATAATTTGCTAAATCAACAATCTCCGGCTCCTGAGCAGCGTTCTCTATAATAGTTGTTCCGGAAGCCATAGATGCTGCCATCATAAGATTTTCAGTAGCACCTACACTGGGGAAATCCAAATAAATCGTGGTGCCAACCAGCCCATTAGGAGCAGAAGCCTCAATGTAACCATGTCCCATCTCTATGCGGGCCCCTAAAGCCTCAAATCCCTTCAAATGAATGTCTATAGGACGAGTTCCTATAGCACAACCACCAGGCTGAGAAATTCTTGCCTTGCCCTTTCTAGCCAGCAATGCGCCCATAACCAAGAAAGAAGCACGCATCGTCCTTACTAATTCATAGGGAGCCTCACAAGAAACTATTTCCCTACTGTCTATATGTAGTGCGTTACGTTCGCTATAGTCTATCTTCATTCCTAAACATTCCAGAACTTTACAAATGGTCCGTACATCTTCTAATTCAGGTACCTCCAGTAAATAACTGCCCTGTGACCCTAAAATAGCCGCAGCAATAATCGGCAGCACCGCATTTTTAGCTCCACTAACCTTTACGGTCCCGTGCAATTTATTGCCGCCCCTAATAAGTAGCTTTTCCACCAAATTTCCTCCAAACCTATCTTCAAATACTATAACATAATATACTCTTAATAGTTTATCACTAATCTTGCTTCTTTGGCAATAAATGTAGCACAAAACAACCGTCTAATTTAAGACGGTTGTTAATTTTATTTATTATTATTAGTATTACTTACCCCACCGGAACCAAGACGCCATCTTTTGGCATTTTCCTCTTGCTGATACTTTCGTTCTTCCTCTAACTCAAGCAAGCGTTTTTTCTTAGCTGCAAGGCGCTCTGCTTTTATTTTTTCTATTTCTTCCAATGTTAAAT
>JAAYAE010000176.1 GCA_012719555.1 Acholeplasmataceae bacterium
ATACCGGAGATGTAACAACAGGAAAGTTTAGTTTATGGATTCCCGGATTTAACACTAACGTTAATCTGGGAATTTGGTATTATTTGTTCGTAGTATTGCTTTTGGTAGGAACTACTAACGCTGTCAATTTGACAGATGGCCTAGATGGTTTAGTTTCTTGGGTAACAGTGCCGGTTACCTTAGCGTTCTCTTATATTGCCTTTAATAGTGCACAAGGTGATTTGGCGGTATTTGCTTTGATAATGACAGGCAGCTGTCTTGGGTTCTTGCTCTTTAACCGACATCCTGCAAAAATATTTATGGGTGATACAGGATCATTGGCATTAGGCGGTGGAATTGCAGCTTTAGCACTTTTAACTAAAACTGAGTTACTGTTGGTACTTATTGGAGGTATTTATGTAGTAGAAGCGCTTTCTGTAATTATGCAAGTGACATATTTCAAATTTACAGGCGGAAAACGTATTTTTAGGATGAGCCCTTTGCATCACCATTTTGAATTGGGTGGCTGGAAAGAAACAAAAGTTGTTTGGGTGTTCTCACTAATCAGTATGGTTTTATCTGTTTTAGGTATAATTTTATTTATTCTTAAATAAATTGGTATAAGCCTTTCACCTTTAGAAAGACTCGATAAAAATATCCAACTAAGGGAGAATGAGTGAATAAAAAAGAGGGGCGTTTGTTGTGATTGAAAACAAATACATCTTTGTGTATGGAGCAGGTATTAGTGGATGTGGTGTTGCCGAAGTACTGGCTAAAAATGAAAAACAAGTTATTTTGTTTGATGATGAACATAAACAAATTGATGCCGCTTTAGTTTTTATGTTATTACAAAGTGGCGGTAAGTTCGTTTGTCAACAAGATCCGGATGAATATTTGCAGGCATGCAGTTTAGTTATTATTTCACCGGGTATTTCGATTAATTGTCCATTGGCAGTCAGAGCCAGGAATATGGGTATAGAGGTTATTGGTGAGGTAGAGGAAGCTTATCGTTTATACAAAGGAAAGTGGATTGGTATAACCGGTACTAATGGAAAAACGACTACGACTACTTTGGTGGGTGAAATGATGCAATCTCTGCCTGTAAAAACTAAAGTAGGCGGAAATATAGGCCTTGCCATTTCTAAGGAAGCAGAAGGATTAGGTGCAGATGATTGGCTGATTGCAGAATTATCAAGTTTTCAATTGGAAGGCGTCACTACATTAAAACCTAATATTGCACTTATTTTGAATGTTACTCCCGATCATATAGAACGACATGGTAACATGGAGAATTATATTGCTGCTAAAGCTAATATTTTTGCGCAGCAAACTAGAGAAGATATTTTGATACTCAATCATGATGATAAGACGGTCATGCAATTTGCTGAAAAGACGAAAAGCACGGTTTGCTATATTAGCCGGAAAAGAATTTTAGGCCGGGGGATTTTTTTGGAAGATGGAAAATTCATTATTGCCTGTGGTGGCAAAAGAATTGTAGTATGTGCGGTTAGTGATATGAAAATTTTCGGTTCTCATAACGAAGAAAATGCCTTAGGGGCTATAGCTTGTGCTTATTTTGCCGGAGTGGCAATTGATGAAATCAGAAATGTCTTAAAAACTTTTCAAGGAGTTGAACATAGGCTGGAATATGTCATGGATATTGGTGGTGTTCCTTATTACAATGATTCTAAGGCTACCAATCCTGATTCTACTATTAAAGCACTAGAATCTTTTCCCGGACATGTCATTCTTTTAGCCGGTGGTCATGATAAAATGACAGACCTTGCACCTATGATGAAATTAGTAAAGGAAAAAACAGATGCTTTAATTTTGCTGGGAGAGGCAAAGCAACGTTTTTATGAAGCAGCTTTAGCTGCTAATGTAAAAAATATTTATTTAGTAGATAGTTTTGCTGATGCAGTAAATAAAGCACATGAATTAGCTGAAAAACCACAAGTGGTTGTATTATCACCTGCTTGTTCTTCATATGATATGTTTGAGAATTTTCCTCAAAGGGGAAGGGTTTTCAAGGATTTAGTGCATCAATTAGCTAAGTAAGTCGAAGGGGGATTTTTGTGAAAATAGTGTTATCAGGAGGCGGTACAGGGGGACATATTTATCCCGCCATAACTATTGCTAATCATCTCCAAATGCTAAGACCGGATGCGGAAATAATTTTTGTGGGAACAAAAAGTGGCCTAGAAAGCACTATTGTTCCACGTTATGGCTATACTTTGCAATATATTTCTGTAGCCGGATTTCAACGCACATTGGGTTTGAGCACAATTACTTCATTCATAAAATTACTGTTTGGTATGAAGGAAGCTTACAGTTTGGTTAAAAAAATAAAACCTGATTTGGTTATTGGTACCGGAGGGTATGTTTGTGGTCCTGTCCTTATATGGGCTGCACTCCTAGGAATTCCCACCTGCATTCAAGAACAAAATGCTATGCCTGGTGTTACAAATAAAATTTTATCTCGTTTTGTAAACAAAATTTTTTTGGGGTACAAAGAAGGAGCAAAATATTTCCCGGGTAAGGCTCTGAAGGTGTTTACAGGTAACCCGGTTCGTAAGGAAATACTTGTGGACAAACGTGAACAGGCCTTGCAAGAGTTTGACCTGGATCCTAGAAAGAAAACATTATTAGTCTTTGGTGGTAGTCGAGGAGCTAGAACCATCAATCGAGCTATGGCCTACATTGAAAAAAAATTTGCCGGACGTGATGATATTCAGGTCTTGCATGCTACAGGTGAAAATGAGTATGATGGATATATTGCTCAGCTAGACAAAAATATTGTTGAAGCTGAAAATATAAAAATTTTACCCTATATTCATGAAATGCCACTGGCGTTGGCAGCGGCTGACATAGCTATATCAAGAGCAGGCGCTATTGGTTTGGCTGAAATTATGGTAAAAGGAATTCCTGCTATTCTTATTCCGTATCCTTATGCGACGGCCAATCACCAGGAATTTAATGCCAGAGCCTTAGAGACAGCCGGAGCTGCTGTGGTAATCTTGGATAAAGATTTGACGGGAGAAAAATTGCAAGGGGAAGTAGAAAAAATGTTGGTACATAGTGAAAAATTAGAAAGCATGAGAACTGCTGCACTAAAAGTAAGCAGACCAAATGCAGCAATTGATATAGCTAAACAAGCTTTAGATTTAGTAAAGAATGAGAGGGGGACTGCCAGTGCTGGAGAGTATTAAAAACATTCATTTCATAGGAATTGGCGGTGCCGGTATGAGCGCACTAGCTTATGTCCTTATTAAACGTGGTTACCATGTAACCGGTTCCGACTATAAATCAGGATATATGGCGACTAAACTAGCCAAAGAAGGAGCAATTGTTTTCATTGGTCATGCAGCCTGCCAAGTAGAAGGAGCGGAAGCAGTTGTTGTATCTACTGCTATAAGGCAAGATAATCTTGAACTGCTGGAAGCCCGTAAACGCAAGATACCTGTAATTCACCGCAGTGATGTTTTGGCGTATTTAATTAATAAAAGTAAGGGTGTAGCGGTAGCCGGAGCACATGGTAAAACAACTACCAGTTCTATGCTGGCATGTATTTGTGCTGAGGCAAATATTGACCCTACAGTTGTTATAGGTGGTGTAGTAGCTAGTTTGGGGGGAAATGCTCTAAATGGCAAAGGGGACGTAATAGTTGCTGAAGCTGATGAGAGTGATGGTTCTTTCTTGAAATTTCACCCATATTTAGCCATTATTACTAATATCGAAAATGATCATTTGGATCACTATGGTTCTGAAGAAAAGATACAGGAAGCTTTTGCTAAATTCGTTTCAAATATGCATGAGGGCGGTAAAGCCGTACTTTGTTATGATAATGATAAATTAAGAGAATTAGGGCAAAAGACAGGTAGAGATTTTATTTCATATGCTATTGATCGTGACGATGCAGACTATATCGGAAAAAATATTGTGTATAGTCATGATGGGACGCATTTCGATGTGTACTATCATGGAGAAAAACTTGCTACCGCACATTTGGTTATTCCCGGCAGGCACAATGTACTTAATGCTTTGGGAGCTATTGCTACCGCACAGGAGTTGGATATTCCATTAGCTAGCACCTTAAAAACCTTGGAAAATTTCCATGGTGCTAAACGTCGTTTTGAGACAAAAGGTAGAGTTGACGGTGTGTGGGTAGTGGATGATTATGCTCATCATCCCACAGAGGTTAAGGCTACCTTAAAAGCTGCTAAACAAACTAAACCTAATAGGTTAATATGTGTATTCCAACCACATCGTTACACCAGAACTAAATTATTGTTGGAGGAATTCAGTACTGCATTTGTTGATTGCGACGAATTGATTCTAGCTGATATTTATTCTGCCGGTGAAGATCCTATTGCAGGAATTACCAGCGAATTTCTAGCTGCAAAAGTAGGAAATACTACAAAGCAAAATGTTAAATGTTTTGCAAACTTTGAAGCAATAGAGAAATATTTAGAAAGTCGTGCACAAAAAGGTGATTTAATTATGACAATTGGTGCCGGGGACGTATATCGTATTGGTGAATCCCTGGTAACTGAATTAAAACGGAGATAATATAATGAAAATAAAAGAACGCGTAGCAGTAGTAATGGGGGGACCCTCCGAGGAAAGAGAAATTTCTTTTATGACTGGTAATGCCATTGTACAAGCGTTACAAGAAAAGGGTTATGATGTAGTTCCTATTGATTTAGAACCTGGGTATCTTGTTAGGCAACTGGAGGCTTGCGGAGCAAAAGTTGTGTTTAATGCTGTCCATGGACTGTATGGCGAAGATGGCAGAATGCAAAGTGTATTGGAAATGATAGGAATGCCATATACAGGCTCAGGCGTTTTGTCCAGTGCCCTGTCTATGGATAAAGTTTATTCTAAAAGAATGTTTCAGTCACAAGGGGTACCTACTCCTAGGTGTTTGTTTGCTAACTCTAATGATAAAAAGGATATAGTACAAGAAACAATGGCAACATTTTCTTTTCCGGTAGTTGTTAAGCCAGCTTCTCAAGGTTCAAGTCTCGGAGTTGAGATAGTTAAAGACAAAGAGGAATTAGAAGCGGCAGTTAAAGAGGCTTTTTCTTATGGTAAAGAAATTCTGGTTGAAGAATTTATTAAAGGTAAAGAAATTGCTGCTGGAGTTATGGAGACCGTTGATGGTGTTTTGGCAATGCCTCTTGTTTTAATAGAGCCGCGTTCTGGGTCTTATGATTTCAAATCTAAGTATACAAAGGGGGCAACGGTTTATACAGTACCTGCTCCATTGGATGCTGAAATTACGAAAAAGATACAAGATATTGCTTTAGCCGCATATAAAGCCTTAGGCTGCAATGGAGTTGCTAGAGCAGATATACTATTAACAGTTAGTGGTGAAGTGTTTGTTTTGGAAATGAATTCGGTACCGGGAATGACAGGTACTAGTTTAATACCAAAAGCGGCTGCTGCTATGGGGATTTCTTTCCCTGATTTTTGTGAAAAGATATTACTAACTGCAACTGCGAAAAAATAATATGGGGGTGAGTCCGGTGTCGACAAATCATGAACGCTTAATTTATAAGCGTAGTCGCCGTAAATATTACCGGGCTAGAGCTTTTTTTTACCTTTTGTGTTTTGCTATAATCATTGCTGGTACTTATTATTTATTACATAGACCATGGATTGCATTTGGAAGGATTGTTGTAGAAGGTGGAGAAAATATAACTGTAGAGGAAATTAAACGTTTAGACAGCATTCCGGAACCGGTAAATTTATTTAATGTGAGCCGCAGCAATTTAGAAAATGTTCTGCGTAATGATTTGCGGGTAGAAAAAGTTAGTACATCTTACAGGTGGCCTAATATTTTACGAGTAGATGTTACAGAACGTAAACCTGCCTTGTATGTGGAGTGTTCCTACAATGGCTTTGCCAAAGTAGGGTATAATGGTTGTGTTCTGGAAGTGGGAAAAGGTATTAAAGATGCTTCCGCTCCATTTATTTCAGGTCGCAAAATTGGTAATGTTTATAACGGCGATATTGTAAAAGATAAAGAAATTTTAGGGTTAGTACGATTTTTGGGAAAACTTGATAAATCTATAACGTCTGAGATTTCCGAAATTGCTATTGACGACAGTGATAAAATTAAAATATATTTGCTTAGTGGTGTTCCTATCTTGCTAGGTACTAGTGAAAAATTAGGTGAAAAAGTAGACACATTTGTTATAATATGTAATGAATTAAAGACGAAGAAAATTAATGCTGAATATATTGACTTAACATATAGTAAACCGTATGTTAAGCTTAGACAGTAATACTAAGCAAAGGTGGGACTGATAATGTTCCGAGATAAGCAAGCAAAAGTGCTAATATTTCTCGTATGTATGATTTTAGGGATAATGTTAGCTACTCAATTTAAAAGTGCGGAGAATGCAAAAAATAGCATTAGCCAACAGCGCGTGGAAGATTTGGCAGAACGTTTAAAGACTGCTGAAAAAGATAAAGCTAACTTGACGGAAGAAATAAAAAAACTGCATAAACAATCAGGTGGTGATGCTATGGCTTTAGAACTTACTGCCTTACGAGCTAGAGCAGGAGAAACTGCAATGGAGGGGCCAGGCGTTAAAGTAACATTAGATGACAGTACCGTGGTTACTAAACCCGGTGATAACGCAAACTTATATATTATTCATGATGATGATCTGTTAAGGCTGATTAATGAACTAAGAGCAGCAGGAGCTGAAGCACTAGCCGTTAATAAAGAAAGATTATTGGATATTTCCGAGATTCGTTGTGCAGGACCTACCGTTTCGGTTAATAATACTAGATTTTCACCGCCATATCAAATTATAGCTCTTGGTGAACCCAAAACCTTGGAGGGAGCTTTAAGGCTAAGAGGTGGCGTTATTGAAACACTTAAGTTCTGGGGAATTTCTGTCAAGGTAGAACAAAGCGATAGCCTAACAGTTCCAGCGTTTAAAGGTACACGTCGCTATGAGTTTGCTAAGGTGAAAGAGGGTGCTCCCCAATGATTTATCCTATTATTGGCGTGTTAGTAGGAATACTTGTAGGTTTGTACTTACCTATAGTTCCACAAGCCTATGTTAAACTTCTATCCGTAGCACTTATGGCGGCATTGGATTCAGGGCTTGGCGGCATTCGTGCAGCTAAAGAAGGGTGTTATGACAATGAAATCTTTATTTCAGGGTTTTTTGTTAATGGTTTACTAGCAGTATTCTTATGTTATAGTGGAATTCGCTTAGGAATTGACTTGTATTTTGTAGCAGTGCTGGCCTTTGGTTTAAGAATTTTCACGAATATAGCCATAATAAGGCGTTTATATCTAAAGAAATGAAAAAAAGTTACAATAAAGCGTGAAAAACTTGTTCTAGGATGTTATAATATTGTTAGTATG
>JAAYAE010000177.1 GCA_012719555.1 Acholeplasmataceae bacterium
AACTAGGCATATTTGGGCTTAATATTAAAAAATTAGTTTTAATATTGCTTGATTTATTTATCATACAAAAGTCCCCGCATAAAATTATTTTGTGCGGGGACTTTTATATGATGATTTTAATAGAGAGAAGGTGTAAGTACAAATAGGATGTTATTAGGGAAATCACTCTTATTTATGAATCTATGTTTTACATTGGGAGGGATACGAACGACATCGCCTTCGGTTAAAAAGTATTCTTGACCACATAATTCAATATATGTTTCGCCTTTCATAACAACGGCAATTTCTTCTTTGTCGGTATGAGTATAATAGCTTTCAGTAGTGCTGGCGTGGGCGTTTAAATCCATCATTAAAAGTTCGATATGTGCTTTCATAAAATCAGGAGTTAGTACATCATAAACTATGTGGTCATTGTTTTTTCTATAAACGCTAGTGCGGTCTTTTTTTCGGGAAATTAAGGCTGTTGTATCGATTTCATTAATAAAAAGGGTATAAAGGGGAACATTTAAGGCTTTAGCTATGAGTTCTAAAACACTAAGTGAAGGATTGGCCTGGCCTCTTTCGATTTGACTTATGAGCGAGGTGCTTATTCCCGAGGAAACTGCAAATTCACGAATTGTTAGTCCTTTTTTCTTCCTGTAGTTTAAAACCGTTTGACCTATGCAAGTATAGTTCATATTAAACTCCTGTCCATAATGCTCATGCTTTTTTCTCTTTTGTAGCAATATAATGTATATATAAAATAAAGATGTAATTTATTGGAAGTATATATTATAATAATTTTATACATTATAGCATACTGCGTATTTTATAGTAAACGATAAAGGGAGCATATAAATGCAAGCAAAAATTGTGCAATACAGTTTTTTGTTTTTAGGTGTACTTGCCTTATCTACATCGGCGATTTTCGTCAAATTAGCAGCGGCACCGTCTTCTGTTACAGCATTTTATAGACTTTTATTTGCCGTACTGGTGCTTTTGCCCTTTGCTTTATTTAATGTAGACAATAGAAAGGAATTGTTGGGGCTTAATAAGCAGCAACTGGTCCTAGGGCTAATATCCGGGGCATTTTTAGCTATACATTATGTATTATGGTTTGAATCGTTACAATATACTTCCGTGGCAAGTTCAACCGTTATTGTTACTATGCAGCCACTTTTTGCTTTTGTGGGATGTTACTTGTTTTTTGGAGAACGTTTTAGCAAGAAAGCCATTTTAGGCTGTTTTATAGCCGTACTAGGCTGCTTTATCATTGGGTGGGGGGATTTTAAAATAAGCGGGCAAGCTTTATTTGGAGATTTTCTTGCGTTTGTGGCAGCGGGAATTATAACTGCATATTTTTTTGTGGGACAAAAAATGCGTAAACAAATAGCGGTTATCCCTTATTCAATTTTGGGATATATAAGCAGTATAGTTTTCTTGGGAGTATATACATTTTTTAAAGATGTATCTTTCACTAATTACACTTTGCCCACATGGTGGTCATTTATTGGTTTAGGCGTTATTTCAACTATTTTAGGGCAAATGATTTTTAATTGGCTATTAAAGTGGTTAAGCACATCAATAATATCAATGAGTATTTTAGGTGAAGCCGTTGGAACTTGTATCCTTGCGTATTTTATTTTGCAGGAAGCAATATCCTGGCAGCAAGGTATAGGAATAATAGTAACATTGGCGGGACTTTCTTTATTTTTATTTTCTAAAAACAGAGTATGACTAG
>JAAYAE010000178.1 GCA_012719555.1 Acholeplasmataceae bacterium
ATTTTTCTATTTAATCAATTACTTTATAGCGAATATTTATATATATTGCCAAATTTTGCTATCTTTTTAAAATATTTTAACTACGTTTATTTTTTAAATGTATTGACTTTTCAACTAAGTCAATATACAATAGTGTGCAAGGCAAAGATGCTCAGTCTGTTAATGACTGTAGGCATCTTTGCTTTTTTTATCGTGTAAAATTATTAAAGGGAAGGAAGGATAGCCGATTGATTAGATTAGCTGGAGTAAACAAATATTTTGGCAGCAATCACGTTCTCAAGGACATCTCACTAACAGTAAAATCCGGTGAAAAGTTAGTCGTCATTGGCCCTAGTGGTTCCGGTAAAAGCACTATGATTCGCTGCATGAATCATTTAGAAAAACCCGATAGCGGAACAGTAATATTAGATGGTATCGACATAACCGCACCTAATGCTCCTATCAAAGAAGCCAGACAAAAAGCGGCGATGGTTTTTCAACAATTTAATTTGTATCCTCATAAAACAGTATTAGAAAACTTAACTATAGCCCCCATCCTGGTGCAGGGAATAAAAAAAGAAGCAGCAGAAAAAACAGGTCTTGAATTTTTAGACCGTGTAGGATTAAAAGATAAAGCATCGGCTTACCCTTCGCAACTTTCCGGTGGACAGCAACAACGCGTTGCCATTGCAAGGGCCCTTAATGTACATCCAAAAATAATGTTATTTGATGAACCAACTTCTGCCTTAGACCCGGAAATGATTAACGAGGTTTTAGATGTAATGGTTGATTTGGAACATAGCGGAATTACAATGGTCGTAGTAACTCATGAAATGGGCTTTGCTCGTAAGGTTGCCGACCGTGTAATATTTATGGCAGATGGAGAAATCTTGGAAACGGGCACCCCCGAGCATTTCTTTGTTGACCCAAAAAATGAAAGAGCACAACAATTTTTAAGCAAGATTATTAGGTAAGCAATATTATTTAGAGAGGGGTTTTATTATGAATTTGTCAAAGAAAAAAATGTTAACTTTGGGGCTTGCTGTAATAACCGCTTTTGGACTTTTAGCAGCTGGGTGTGGCGGTGACACAAAAAAAGATGACGCAAAAAAACCTGCGGCAGTGGCAAATGACGGAATTCAAAAAATCAAAGACCGCGGTGTCTTAAAAGTTGGCTGCAAAGTTGACGTGCCAAAATTCGGTTTTAAAGATCCAAAAACCAATAAAATAGAAGGCTTTGAAATTGACCTAGCCAAAGTAATTGCTAAAAAAATATTAGGCGATGAAAACAAAATCGACTTAACAGGAGTTGTTGCAAAAACACGTGGACCATTGCTTGATAGCGGTGAAATTGATCTTTGCATAGCTACCTTTACTATCACTGATGAAAGAAAGCAAACTTACAATATGACTTCACCTTACTATGAAGATCCTGTAGGCTTCTTGGTAAAAAAAGATAGTGGTATTAAATCTATCAAAGACTTGAACGGTAAAAACATTGCTGTTCCCCAAGGTGCTACCACTCGCAAAGGTGTACAAGAGGCCGCTGATAAAGCCGGTGTTAAGGTTCCCTTCTCTGAGTTCCCAACCTATTCCGAATGTAAAACTGCTTTAAGTGCCGGCAGAGCTGATGCCTATGCTATGGATACCTCCAACCTGCTTGGATATATCGATGATTCTACCGAAATTCTTCCTGATAAAATTGCTCCTCAATTCTACGGCGCAGCAACAAAGAAAGACAACAAAGCTCTTTTTGATTTAGTTGAAAAGACCTTTGAGGATATGAAAAAATCCGGCGAGATGGACAAACTATTAACTAAATGGAATCTTAAAAAATAATGGCTACAAATCCCTTTGCAGAATACAAATGGCAAGCACTGTTTACCGACTGGCGTCTTTTCGCTGATGGTTTGACCGTAACAATTGAGGTGGCAATCGTCGCCCTGTTGGTTGCCCTCCTGCTAGGTATTCTGTTTGGTGTCGCCGGAGTCTTTCCAAATAAAAACCTACGCATCCTCAATCGCGTGTATGTTGAATTTTTTCAAAACACGCCACTTGTTATTCAAGTTATATTTTTATACCACGCTCTCCCTCACTTGAAAATAATTCTTCCCGTCTTTGCAATTGGCTCTCTAGGCATCGGTATTTACACCGGTGCCTATATGGCCGAAGCTGTCCGTTCAGGAATTCTTGCTATTCCTCGCGGACAGTTAGAAGCCGGGCTCTCTCAAGGTTTCACCTATTTTCAGGCAATGCAGTACCTTATTTTACCTCAAGCCAAAAAAATCATTTTACCGAGCATAGCAAATCAAGGTGTGAATCTAATAAAAAACACCTCTGTACTAGCGATGATTGCCGGTGGTGATCTTATGTATCAGGCTGATTCTTGGTCGGGTATGAACATGTATTACGGACCTGCCTACATTGTAACAGGCTTACTATACTGGTTGTTATGTTTTCCCTTAACTAAATATGTTAAACACCTGGAAGGCAGTTCGGAGGTGCGGTCATAATGGTTAGCGATTTAATGAATATTTACTTAATAAAATTTCTCTTAGAAGGTTTAGCCGTTACCTTAGAAATATCTTTTTTTTCCATAGTATTTAGTGTTATTTTAGGAACCTTAATGGGTATAGTCCGTTACTTAAACATTCCCATTTTGAAACCTTTAAGCAATATTTACGTAGATATAGTGCGTAACATCCCCTGTTTGTTATTCATCCTTGTGGCTCGCTTCACAACGCCACTTAACCCTACGCTTTCAGGTATTGCTGCCATGAGTTTTTTTACAGGAGCAATAATGTCTGAAATAATCCGTGGAGGCTTAAATTCCTTATCAAAGGGACAAATTGAAGCCGCTTTATCACAAGGTATGAGCACCTTTCAAATTATTCGCTACATTGTTTTACCTCAAGCTTATAGAAATATAATTCCACCAATGATGTCTCAGTTTACTACTGTTATTAAAGATTCAGCCTTTGTGTGGGAAGTTGGCACAGAAGAATTAACTGGGCGAGGAATGATTCTTATTGGTAAGTATGGTTCTACCGGCCAAGTTTTCACTATTTTTGCTGCCGTTGCCGGATTATACTTCATTGTGAACTATACTCTTTCACACTTTGCACGCAAGCAACACAATAAAATGGCTGTCAGAAGCTATTAAAAAAATACACCCTTTTCATTAATTGTCAGACTGCTAATAATTTGACCAGTAGACAACTTTGATTGGGGTGTATTTTGTGTTTATTAAGCTTGTATTTTACCGTTCTATTGGAATAGTCCGTTCAAGTTCCTGCATCCAACTTTCCGTTTTATGATTAAAAGTTCTGATAACTATTTTATTTGGATATAAGAACAGCGAATTAGTCCAAATAGTTGTGCGCTCCATAT
This sequence comes from Acholeplasmataceae bacterium, assembly GCA_012719555.1. GTDB lineage: Bacteria > Bacillota > Negativicutes > Acidaminococcales > Acidaminococcaceae > JAAYAE01. The sequence goes on from JAAYAE010000178.1 coordinate 3,370, forward strand.
CGGAATTGTGTAGGTTAAGAAGTCGACCCTTATAAAAATTTATATTAGAAGCAAAGGAAGGATTAGTTGCCGGTGTATGAGTATGTCCTGATACCCATAGTACAATCTGCTTATTATTCTCTATTATTTCAGCTATTTCTGCGGCCGGCTGGGCAATAAAGCTAGGTTTATTAGCATTCTTATTGTAATTACTTAATGTTCCTTCAAGTGGTGCATGGAAAAATATGATGGTAGGTACTGTTGAATTCTTTTTTAGAGTATCTTTAAGCCAGGATAATTCTTCCGGTGACATTTGTGCCAAATATGGTGAATCCAATGAATCTACTGATAGAAAAACAAGGAGATAGCCTGCAACCTTTTTTTCGTAAAACAATTGTGACAAGCCAAAAGTTTTCTTAAACTTATCTAGTTTTAATAGTCTGGATTTTGCGTCACCTTTAACGTATCTCCCACTTGGACTGGGATTATCCTGATAAATATAGTCATGGTTACCGACAATAAAAGAAATCGGCTTATGTAGTTTAGAAAAAAAGTCTTTAGCGTAAGCATACTCTTTATCCGTTCCCGTGTCTCCTACAACATCGCCCAATACCGCAATTTCTCTCACATCTTGCCAATTATTTATATCTTCTATGGTTTTGTTTTTAGCGGCAATAATGCTCTCTTCCTTGTCTTTATCTTTAATGTTAAAAGTTTTAGTCGGTAGATGTGTATCTGATAATAACACTATTCTATAATAACCCTCGGCCTTTTTTGTATGATCAACCGTACTACTAACTCCTAAATATCCCAACAACACAACAACTACAAGTATCATAACTCTAAACACATTTTTTTTCATAAGTTATC
>JAAYAE010000179.1 GCA_012719555.1 Acholeplasmataceae bacterium
AAATATACCGCCCTCTTTACACTAACGGTAATATTAATTTCTGCCATTAAAGCATTCAAAAAAGACCGGTAATTTTACCATTTTCATCTACATCAATATTTTCGGCAGCAGGTATCTTTGGCAAGCCCGGCATTGTCATAATGTCTCCGGTTAGAGCTATGATAAATCCTGCACCGGCTGATACTTTCAGATTACACACTGTCACTATAAAACCTTTAGGTGCTCCTAACAAGGTCGCATCATCAGAAAAACTGTATTGAGTCTTCGCCATGCAAATTGGAAGATTACCAAAACCCAACTCCGTTATACGGTGCATTTGCTTCCTCGCCTTAGCTGTCAATTGAACCCCATTAGCATGATATATTCGCTTGCATATATCTTCAAGCTTCTTTTCAATACCAGTATTTAACTCGTAACTATAATTGAAATAATTTGGCTGATCACAAAGTCTTACCACTTCTTTAGCAAGTGCAACGCCGCCTTCTCCGCCCTTAGCCCATACTTCGCTTAGAACAACGTTTACTCCTAAATCTTTGCATTTATCTTCCACCATTTTCAGTTCTGCTGATGTGTCAGCCGGGAAAGCATTAATAGCTACTACACAAGGCAAGCCAAACACTTTAGTCACATTTTCAACATGTTGTAATAAATTGGGCAGTCCCTTCTCCAAGGCAACTAAATTCTCCTGATTTAAATTAGCCTTTAAAACTCCTCCATGATGCTTTAGAGCACGAACAGTAGCAACGACTACAACGGCCGATGGTTTAAGATCAGCCATACGACATTTGATATCCAAAAATTTCTCCGCGCCCAAATCAGCACCGAAGCCTGCTTCTGTAACAGCATAATCACCCATTTTTAAAGCCATACGAGTAGCTGTTATTGAGTTACAACCATGAGCAATGTTAGCAAAAGGTCCGCCATGAATAAACGCCGGCGTATGTTCAAGAGTCTGCACTAAATTGGGTTTTAATGCGTCTTTGAGCAAAGCTGCCATAGCGCCAGTTGCTTTGAGATCGCCTGCTGTTACTGGTTTGTCATCATAAGTATAGCTAACTATAATACGACTTAAACGATTTTTCAAATCAGGAATATCAGAGGCCAAACACAAAATCGCCATAACCTCAGAGGCTACCGTAATGTCAAACCCATCCTCTCTTGGCATGCCATTCGCCTTGCCACCAAGACCATCAACAATATTGCGCAATTGGCGATCATTCATATCAACTACACGTCGCCACGTAATTTTTCTTGGATCTATACCCAGAAGATTTCCCTGCTGAATATGGTTATCCAACATCGCAGCTAATAGATTATTTGCCGCACCAATTGCATGAAAGTCTCCAGTGAAATGTAGGTTTATGTCTTCCATAGGTACTACTTGAGCATAACCACCTCCGGCAGCGCCTCCTTTTATACCAAAAACAGGACCTAACGAAGGTTCGCGTAATGCAACAATAGCTTTCTTCCCAATTTTACGTAGGCCGTCTGCCAAACCTACAGAAGTAGTCGTTTTTCCTTCACCAGCTGGGGTAGGTGTAATTGCTGTAACTAGCACAAGCTTACCATTTGGATTTAACGCTTTATCACTCAACAGCTTATAATCTATTTTAGCCTTATAGTTACCATAAAGCTCAATATATTTATCTTCTATTCCCAAATTTGCTGCAATTTCCTTAATTTCAAGCATTTGCGCATCTTGAGCAATTTCGATATCTGATTTAAAGCCCATTTTTCTCTCCCTTTCTGTTACTATATCTTATGGTAGAGCAAACAACTATCGCCTCTTCCCCAGCATCTTCTATTTTCTTTATTACAATTAATAATTTATCCGTAACATTGCCTGTAAATGTAACAAAATCACCATCTACTAACTTTAATTTATTATTTTGTGTAGGAATAGCTACATTGACAGCACCGCCAACAACATACAAAGACATAGCTACAACTTCACCAGTTCCTGACAAAGAAGTTAGATTCGTATTAATAGTCAGGTTCTTTTTTATTCTATAACCATGAATGCAACCACCACAGTCATCTGTAAAAATTAGGTTAAAATCCTGAACTTTACCCTCGCTGATAGTAGTCCAGCTACCATGAAAACTGTCGGTTTCTAAAGAATGTAACTCTTTGTCATAATGATTCTGATGATGAAGTTTTAATGTATCTCCTCTTAAAGGCATTATAATCCGATTATAAGCTGGCAAGTTTGTAAAAGTGGACTTAGCATCTTCTACTATCGCTGTACTAATGCGCCAAAGGAAATCTCTACCTTTATAACTACTACTTGGCGGATATAAAGCTAGCTCGGTTGTCGTACCACCGGACCATTTGCTAATGCTTTGTTCTTCTTGATGTTTTATTTTTACTTCCCAAGTCATATTATTACCTCTTTTTGCCATAACCAACACAACCTACCGCCGAATATGTGTTTTAACACACTTCTAAGGCAGTAGGTAGCCAATGATAAATATCTTAAAAGTAACTAAAATTCCAATTTCAGGCTAGTCAATTCATCTTTCATAACTTTTATCTTAGCTTCTATATCACCAACAAAAAGTGCATCATTAATTGAGCCCAAATTTATTTCAACATTATATACCGCACCGCAAAAAGCTGCATGTGTACACGCAATAGCCACTTTGCCATCGCTGTTAGCATTAGGATTGCCGATTATTAAAGCCTTCTTAGTAAGTTTTATTAAATGTATGCAATTCTCGGCTACACTTAAAGGAATCAACGTAGCTTTCTTTGTGGCCACCTGAATAGAGACATTGCGCACTTTCTTAAGCTCATCCGTATCCTTAGGCAGTTTGAAGCAATCCATCAGTTCATTAAAAGCAGAAGTATCTGCATCTATGCTCTTAATAAAGAAATCTTGTAATTTTAAAGCTCCCTCCATAATCTGAGCTACTTCCTCACTGACACTAGCGTATTTTTCACCCTGTGTCAGACGCATAACCATACCGCACAGTGAAGCTCCCAATGCCCCTGAAAGGGCAGCTACACTTCCTCCTCCTGGTGCAGGAGAATCAGATGCCAACTCGGTCAAAAAATCTTTAACTGTCTTGTCTATTAGCATTACATACCCTCCGTATTCTCTTCAAAGACCTGTTTGCGTTCAAACCCTTCCAGTCGCAAATAAAATTCTGCTACATCCAGCAAAGCCTGTAGAGGAGTCAGACCAATAATTTCACTACCAACGACGTTAACACCATAACGAGCAGCTTCCGACTTCACAGTTTCAAAAACTCTGAACAACGGTGTTCCTGTATAATCCACCATGTTTATGCTTACCTGCGTCTGATGACGCTCTTCAAGCATAACGCCCATGGCCCTAACATAACGATAACCACCACGAGCTTCGCGTATAACATTTGCAATCTTCTTGGCAAGCTTGATATCCGGTGTATCTAAGTTAATATTAAAAGCTATCAAAAACTGACGGGCACCAACTACTGTCGCACCAGACTTTAAATTCATTTCTGGTTTACCATAGTCAGGATAACGTTCCTGTTTCTTAATATCTTCAATCAAACCTTCGTACTGACCTTTACGTACGTCAGGGAGCTTAACCCGATCAGGACGTTTAGCAGCAGCTTCATACAGATATACCGGTATGTCCAATTTCTCGGCAATTTCTTTGCCTAATTCATTAGCCAAAGTTATACACTCATCCATCGTAACTTCCCTAACCGGAATAAAAGGAATAACATCTGTAGCTCCTATTCTAGGATGAGCGCCGTGATGAGTCCGCATATCAATAAGTTCTGCCGCTTTCGCACAAGAATTGAAAGCCGCCTTTTTGCACGCTTCCGGAGCACCTATAAATGTGACAACCACCCTGTTGTGGTCAGCGTCAGGTTTAACGTCTAGAAGTGTCACCCCTGGAACCCTTTTTACTTCATCAGTAATAGCATTAATAACATCAGGACGACGACCTTCACTAAAATTCGGTACACATTCAACTAATTTACTCATGTTATCAAGCTCCTTTTTTATAAATAATTTAAATTAAAACTATGATATACACATCAACCGGCAAAATGATTAATAAACCACACAATACAAGGTAAGCCAACTAAATCAATTAAAACTGCACCGCACAGAGGTACTATTAAGAAAGCTTTATAACTCATGACGTTATAATGTTCACAAACAGCGCCCATATTGGCAACAGCATTAGGTGTAGCACCTAGACCATGACCCATCAAACCGGCACAGATAACCACAGCATCATAGTCCTTGCCTAACAGACGGAACAAAACGAATACAGCTAGAAAAGTCAAGGCGATAGTCTGTAGTACTAATATGCTTATAAGTGGCAGTGCTAGATCATACAAATCCCATATGCGCAAAGTCATCATAGCCATAGTCAAGAACATGCCAATGCTTACGTCAGCCATCAGATCTATATTCTTCATATTAATCTTAAGCATATTAAATTGGTCATTAATATTGCGGAAAATAACTGCAATAATCATGGCGCCTACATAACCAGGCAAGTCGAATCCAGTAGCTACTTTAAGTTTGCCGGATACAAGTGCGCCAATAGCCATAACTACCAAAACTAAAACCATCATACGAATCAAGCCCTTACTTTCAATAGTTTCTTCCGAGGCTCCTCCTACAGCTTCTTCAAAACTACTAAAATGCTCTTTACTTGCTTCCACTACTACATGATTTTTTTCAATAAGGAACTTAGCAACAGGACCACCTAAGAGACCTCCTGCAATTAGGCCAAAGGTAGCCGAAGCAATAGCCACAGCCGTAGCCCCTTTAACGCCTAGTGCTTCAGCCGTAGGACCAAAAGCAGCTGCTGCTCCATGACCGCCTTCCAATGAAACCGCCCCAGCCATAACTCCCAATACAGGATTGATACCAAAAGCAGATGCTAAGGCAGCCCCGAAAGTATTTTGAAAAATAGAAATAAACCAGCAGAAAAACAGATAAATTAAAAGTGCTTTACCGCCTTGTTTCATTAATGCTAGGCTACCTCCTAAACCAACTGTTGTAAAGAAAGCAATCATAAAAGGTGATTGCAAGCTAGTAGTAAAATTGAAATTAACGACACCTGTTTCTTTGAAAATTAATGCGAGGAGCGCAAACGCAAAACCACCAATCACCGGTGCAGGAATACAGAACCTATTAAAAAAATCCACCTTATTTCGTAACCAATATCCCATAACCAATAATAAGCCAGCCAAAGCAGTCGTAGCTATCATATCCATTTTCAAAACCAGAATACCCTTTACAACTTCAAATTCCATTTACTATACCTCCTTAATAATGCCTAATTATTGAGCCGCAAGCCTAATTACCTGTCATAAATCCTATCGCCTCCGCATCCTATTATTCTCAATAACTTTAAAAAGGTTAGTACAAAAAAATTATTTTATAGTTGAAAGCCCTCTGTGTTCACATTCTTTAGTTACAAAACCAAGTAAGTCGGATATAAGCCTTGCTGCAAGGTACGACGTTGTTTCCCCTGCATCATCGTAAGGAGGAGCTACTTCAACCATATCAAAACCAATAATTCTACTATGCTTTGCTACAGCTTCTAATATTTCAACAATTTCATCATAAAGGAACCCACCAAACATGGGTGATCCTGTAGCCGGAGCACATGCAGCATCCATTCCATCAATATCAAATGTAATAAAAACTTTTCCCATAGTGGGTAAATCAGTAAGAATGTTTTTTATTCCAACAGAACGAGTAGCCTTCACAGAATAAATCTTATCTCCATGAGCTTGAGCATCAGCAAAATCTGATGGTCCACTACTGCCAATTCCTCTTATGCCAAGATGAATAATCTTGCCAATGTAAGGTAAATTAGCAACATTACGCATAGGAGAACCATTTGAAAGTGTCTGACCTCCTATGGAATGGGTCCAATCCAAATGTGCATCAATATGAATAATATCAAATGGTCCCACTATTTTCATACCCTTAATAACAGGATAGGTTATAGAATGATCACCACCCAAAACAACTGGCATAATACCCTGAGATGTTAAAATATGAACAGCTTCGGTTAGGTTTTCAAAACTCGCGGTAATATCTCCCGGAACATAATCAACATCTCCACAATCAACGATCTTCCAGAGGCTGCTATCCAAATACATTTCATTCCGTTCGGGATCATAAGTTCCTCCTTTTTTGTATGAAAATCTAGTAGAAGCAATCCGAATCCCACGGGGCCCCAGGCGCGTACCAGTCCTCCCTTGAATTGCCAAATCAAATGGTGCTCCGATAATAGCAATATCTGCATTTAAATTATGAATATCTGTGCAAATATCACTCTTTGCAAAACTAGCAATACCGGTAGGAGCCATATTAACAGGCTTTTTAGTGCTAAAATTATCCAAAACTCTCTCCTCCTTTTGGACACTATAATGAAACGCTTTCCATTC
>JAAYAE010000180.1 GCA_012719555.1 Acholeplasmataceae bacterium
CACGTGCAAATATAGAGTTATTATGTAAAATACTCAATACCTTAACATTCGAAGAAAATGGGCGTATTGGTATTATAGAAATTAGTAATGAGGATTATAATAAAGAAATTGATACAGACAGTTTTATTTCCTATCCACGTTATGTAATGGGAGTGGAAGTTGCTGTTATGTTTAAAGCGGTAGAACCTAAAAAAACTAGGGTAAGTATGCGTTCACGTTGGATTGATGTAAGCAAAATTGCTTTGGCTTTTAATGGGGGCGGGCATAAAAAGGCCGCAGGTTGCACCATAGAAGAGGAATTGGAAGAAGCTAAAAAACAGTTGCTTATAAAAATTAAAGAAGAAATGCGAGCCATAAAATAATGGATGGTATTTTTAATGTTCTAAAACCACCTGGGATGACCAGCCATGATGTTATAAGTGTTATGCGTAAAATATTGCAAACAAAAAAGGTCGGACATGGCGGAACGCTTGACCCTATGGCCGCAGGTGTTTTGCCCGTTTTTGTTGGTAAAGCCACTAGATTTTTGGAATATGCCTTGGAGGGAAATAAGGCCTATAGAGCAGTTATAACTTTCGGCAGTCAGACAGACACAGGTGATGAGGAAGGTAAGATTATTGCTGTCTCTGAAATAATTCCTTTAAGTCTAGAAACCATAACAGCCGTTTTACAAAGCTTTGAGGGAGAAGGCACGCAAGTTCCTCCTATGTATTCCGCCATTAGTTATCAAGGACAAAAACTATATAAATTAGCTCGCCAAGGAATAGAGGTAGAACGTGAACCTCGTTCTATTTGTATCCAGAGTTTGAGACTAGTGGAGTATACAAGTAAACAAATTATTGTAGATGTAGAATGTTCTAAAGGGACTTTTATCAGAACCTTATCAGAAGATATTGCTCAAGCCTTTGGTATGGTTGGAACTATGAGTTTTTTGCTGCGCTATAGAGTTGGTGACTTTAATTTAGAAACAGCAAGTACGCTAGAAGATATCGCCGCTGATTATACCAAATGCATCCTTCCTATGGAGCTAGGTATTAAACATTTACCTACTATTGAAGTAACTACTTTGCAAGGTATGCGTATTGCGCAAGGCGTAGCTACAACTATAGGTGGATTAGAAGAAGATAAATACTATAAAGTAGTAACTAATCAGGGAGTAATGATTGGTGTGGCAGTAGCTAAAACCGGAAGGTTAAAAGGCCACAAGATAATTAACATTCCCCAGAGAGAAGAAGCAGGTAGCGATGAAGACAATAACCAATGTTGACCAATTGAAAAATTTACGACTTGAACCTTGCGTGGTTGCCTTAGGTACTTTTGATGGAGTGCATTTAGGTCACTGCGATGTTGTTAATACAGCTAAAAATTATGCTGCTAGTCATAACTTAAAACTAATGGTTTTTACCTTTAGTAATCATCCCCTGTCAGAAATACGTGGTTCTTTGGTTCCACCTTTACTTTTAGACAATGCTACTAAAGAAAAAATTTTTGCGGCCCTAGGTGTTGACGTTTTGTTGAATATCCCTTTTACGGAAGAACTATCGCAGCTTAGTGGTCAAAAATTTTTGGAATTTCTTAGCATTAATAATGTAAAAGCTATTGTTGTAGGAGCTAATTATAGTTATGGTTATATGGGTCGCGGTGATGTTTATTCCTTGCAGACTGATGGACCTAAGTTCGGCTTTGATGTATTAGTCCGTAAA
>JAAYAE010000181.1 GCA_012719555.1 Acholeplasmataceae bacterium
ATCTAGTAATACGACCATATTGAAAATTTATCCATATTATTTAAAATCTTTGTAATTATCGCCAAAGCCGTATTTCTCTATGACATAGTCCAAATCTTTATCACCACGGCCACTTAAATTAACTAAAATTGATCCTTGTCCCATTTCTTTTGCTCTGCGCATAGCATATGCCACAGCATGAGCACTTTCCAACGCAGGTATAATTCCCTCATAACGAGATAATTTAAAGAAAGCATCGATTGCCTCTTCGTCAGTAGCACTGTCATATTTAACCCGACCAATTTCACGTAGGAAAGCATGTTCCGGTCCAACAGAAGGATAATCAAGACCGCTTGCTATAGAATATACAGGTCCCGGTTCACCGGCTGCATCCTTTAACATAATACTGTCAAAGCCATGCATAACACCTTCGCTGCCATAACTCATTGATGCAGCGTTATCTCCCATTTTTTCACCACGACCCAAAGGTTCTACACCAACAAGCTCCACCGGTTCATCCAAAAAAGGTACAAACATGCCTATAGCATTACTGCCGCCACCAACACAGGCTGTAACTACATCCGGCAAGAACCCTGTCATTTCCTTAAATTGTTCTTTTGCTTCGGTCCCTACCACTGCCTGAAAATCCCGTACAATAAGGGGAAAAGGATGAGGTCCCACTGCTGACCCAATACAATAAATGGTGTCCTTATATTCCTTTAAGTAAGCGGTAAATGCAGCATCAACTGCTTCCTTCAAGGTCTTTAAACCATGTGTCACAGGTACTACTTTAGCACCTAAAACCTTCATACGTGCTACATTAGGTGCTTGTTTTGCAATATCTACTTCACCCATATATATATCGCACTCCAAACCAAAAAATGCAGCAGCTGTTGCTAACGCCACACCATGTTGCCCGGCACCTGTTTCGGCAATTATTTTTTTCTTACCCATAAATTTAGCTAAAAGTCCTTCGCCCATACAATGGTTTAATTTATGTGCACCTGTATGGTTTAAATCTTCTCTTTTTAAGTAAATTTGACAGTTACCTAGCTTGCGTGACAACCGTTCACAGTGATAAACAGGTGTCGGCCGCCCTTGAAATTCTTTGCGAATACGACGCAATTCACTTATGAATTGCGAAGAATGGCATATAGTCAAATATGCTTCATTTATTTCTTTAAATGCAGGTATCAATTCCGGTGGTAAGTACGCTCCACCATATCTACCAAATCTGCCATCTTTGTCAGGATATTGTTTTAAATATCTTTTAAAATCAATGTTGGCCATGTCATAATCCCCCTCTTTAGCAAAGAAATAATCCTTTAAAATAAATACCAGTTTATTATACCTCAAATATTGAAAATTAACAAAAAAGCAGGACAGTTGCCTGAGCAACTGTCCTGCTTGAAATACATATTAACCTCTATAGTACAAAAAGAATGTCATACCAACGTTAACCAGCATGGCACCAGCCATGGGAATAGCTGTACGTTTAATCAAATCAAAGGGCGAAACACCGCCAATACCTGCAGCCACTACTATAACGGCTGTAATAGGAGAACAATTTCGAGCTATACTCGCTGCAAAATGCATAGGCAGCAACATAAAGACAGGAGCCATCCCCGTCTGAGCAGCCACTGCTGGGGTCAAGGCAGCAAAAGCAAAGAATGGTGCATTGCCCGAGCCCATAACTATAGAAGAAACTGCAATAATTGCTACCATAACCAAAATCATAGACATTGGTCCGAAGCCAAAATCTTGACTGCCTTTAATGAGAGTACCAATAACACCCATACTCATTAAACCTTGAGCAAACGTTTGACCGGCAACAATTAGTGTAACAACGTTGGCCATCTGAAGACCTAAACCGTCAAAGAAAGATTGTACATCTCCAAAAACTTTCTTAAGATCACCCTTCCAACGAATAGATTCTGCAATCATTCCTATAGCTAAACCAATAAACATAGCATTAACAATATTAACTTTAATCCAGGTAATCCACAACGGGCTAAAGCTCAAAATCAAAGCTAAAGGAATTACCGGTAAAAAAGCATAAAACCAAGGAGCCGTATCTTCTTCATCATGCCCGCCTTCTACTTCCATGGGTGTAACAATATGTCCGTCACGTTTATCCATATATTTTTGCGTCATATAGTGAAGAATACCGACAACAACAAAAGCAACCAAAACTATTGGAACTTGATAATCTGTCCAATAAACAACAGGATTAAGACCAGCTGTTTCTGCAGATAAAATAGTTCCTGTATCACTAGGGCTCCAATCAAAACATAAAGTTGTAGCAACAGCGGCTGTAGCAGCCAATCTGCTTACCCCTAGCCCCACCAAAACCGGGAATGCCGTTACCATTAAAAGCATTGCTAACCCTGAGGCACTATTAATGCAAAGACCAATACACATACCAACAATCCATACACAGGATAAAACAATATAGGGAGATTTTAGGGCCAGAAGCGGTCTAATTGTCATACGAACCAATGCTCTTGACGCTCCTATTTTATCCATGTACTTAGCAAAAGCACCAACAGCCATAATATTTAAGCCAAGACCTGCTGCTCTTGAGCTCATCGTTGCACGTACAAATTCAAAGGCATCAAATATTAGAGATCCTGTACTTTCTTTTGGTGCTAAAATATGTCCATACCCAAAAATAACAGCCGTATACATCAGTATGAATCCACCAATTATCAATACCGGTTGTGGTTTATATTTCTTATAAATTAGATAGGCAACCCAGCATGTTACTATAAATGAAATAACTAAAGCCATGACATAACCCCCAAATAAAATTAAATTTCACTTACCCATTTAATTATTGTTCTGCTGTTACTTTAACCATTTCTAAGACCCATTCTGCTGTTTTATACAAATCTTCTTCAATAATGCATTCTTCGCAGGTATGGCAATTAGTCATTCCTACTCCCAATACTGTGCAGGATATACCATATTCATTAAAATGGTTAGCATCACTGCCTCCACCTGTGCCGGTAATATCAGGAACCAATCCAATGTTTTCTGCAGCCTGTTTGGCAACAATCATAGCCGTGCTATTATGTGACAATACATAAGGATTATATGAAGGTAGTACTTCAATATCGATCTTAGCTCCGGCTTCTTCAGCTCCAGCCTTATAAGCATCAACAATTTCTTGTGTTAACTTCTCCATTTTGTTTTGATGACGACTGCGACATTCGCCCTTTATTTCTACCATATCAGGTACAATATTCGTTGCTCTACCACCGGAAATTAATCCTATATTACAAGTGGTTTCCTCATCAATACGTCCCTGAGGAACGTAGGTAAGAATTTGTGCTGCTAATTTAATTGCATTAACGCCTTTTTCCGGTGCAAGACCTGCATGAGCGGTCTTACCATAAACTTTAACATTAATTTTATTTTGGCCCGGTGCCATATCAATAATTTTCCCCGGTCTACCACTGGAGTCCAGAGTAAACCCAAAATCCGCATGCAAAAGACTTTGATCCATATTTTTAGATCCGGCTAAACCAAGCTCTTCACAAACTGTAAAGACAACTTGAATATCACCATGAGGAAGGTTATCCTCTTTTAATACACGTAAGGTCTCTAAAATTGTCACTATGCCAGCTTTACAATCTCCACCTAAAATAGTGGTGCCATCAGAAGTTATTATGCCATCTTTTATTTGTGGCTTAATATTAGCACAAGGCACAACGCAGTCCAAATGAGCTGTCAGCATGATTGTAGGTGCTTTCTCCACGTTTCCCTTAAAAGTAGCAACTAAATTACCACAGTTACCGCCCAAAGCTTCCCTAGACTTAACATCTTCAACAACCGTACCACCAAGCTCCTGCAAACGGGCAATCATTAAGTCACCGACTTCGCGTTCTTGCTTAGAAATACATGTAATCTTTATTAATTCCATAAATTCTGCCAATACACGCTCTTTGTTAACCATTTTCTCTCCTCCTAAGTTTTATAAACACCTCGTATGACGAAACACAAAATCCCGTCACCTATTACAAGCACCTTTATTATACTATATATTTGTATTGTCACTCAACATGAATTGTATAGAAAGTTTCATAAATATAGACTTTATCCACTCTGTATGGACATATCCTTTTCAGGTATACAAAATATATACTCTAACTGATACCTATAGGTCAAACCTTGATATTCATTTTTAGTGAAATACCAACTAATTAACTAGCCCTACCAGTAAACAAAAAACAACACTACCATGACTTGGCTAATTTAAGCCACTTATGATAGTGTCATTTTATTATTTAAATTTTGGGTAACGCTGCCAATATCCATTCATAGATATTTGCAGCGCCAGCTTTCCAAAGGCAGTCAGTCATTATTTCTTCACACCTATACTATGTCAGAAGAACTGACAGTCTCTACTTCGTCATATACAGAATCATTAAGTACCTTTTCACTTCTGCTAATGCATAATGAAGTGACAACATCTCCTGTTACATTTAAAGTGGTATGACCCATATCAAGAATTCTGTAAATACCTGCTATCATTCCAACTATTTCCATTGGTAACCCCATTGTAGTCAAAAGCATTATAGTCATAACAATGCCACCCCCAGGAATACCTGGTGAACCAATAGAAATAATAGTTGCTAGTACTATGGTAAGTATTTGCTGTGATAATTCCATGTGTATGCCATAAATCTGAGATACAAACATAACCGCCGCAGAGTAATAAACAACCGCCCCATTCATGTTCATTGTAGCACCCAAAGGCAATATAAATTCAGCTATCTCATCTGGAACACCAAATCTTTTTTTCGTCACACCAATAGTCACAGGAAGGGTTCCTGAGCTGCTAGTTGTACTGGCAGTAACCATCCATATCTGTAAAACTTTTTTGAAAAAATATCCTAGTGGCACTTTTGCAATAAATTTAAGCATTGGTATATACA
>JAAYAE010000182.1 GCA_012719555.1 Acholeplasmataceae bacterium
AATATTGTTTTTCCAACAATCATGATTATCAACTCCTATTGTTAAATTTATAAAGCTTAATACACATCTCACTAGGTAATCTATTCTATATAAAGTTAAATATCCCTGCTATTTTTCAATAAAATCACAAACCCTTTAATCTTAATACTAGTTTTTGTGAACTTTAGCAAAAAATACTGCCGGGATAAGAAAGAACAAATTGGTAACTAGACTTTGGAACAAAGTATAATTTGCAGTCGGTACAAATATTTTCCATGTCAAAGCAACAAAAATACCTGCAACCATAGCCATAATGCCCCAAGAATGAGAAAGCTTTCCTTTAAAAATAATGGCAAAAGTCAATGGTAAGAAAATCCCTGATGCCCGCAAGGCCATAGAGAAATAGCTCCATGTAAGTACATAAGAATCCAAATTATACATGACAAAAGTCAAAGATAATACGGTGATGGTCAGCACCGCAAAACGATTAATCAATAAGAGCTTAGCTGAGTCCCTTATACCGGCTATTTTGCCAAAAACATCATTAGAAATCATAGTACTGCAACCCAAAGCAAGGCCAGCTACAGAACCAATGGACGATATAATTATTCCGGTTAATGCTGCCCCACCTAACCAGGGTGGTAAGTAATTAATAAAATAGAGTGGTAAGGCATCAATAGGCAGAATATCAGGATGGGCAACTCTCATAAACATACCAATAAACATTGCCGGAATTCCTACCGGTATAACTAATAATCCCGCTAAAAGACATCCTTTGGCAGCTGTTTTATTATCCTTGGCAGAAAATACCGCCTGAATATAGCTTTGGGTACAAAGAATCCCCACCAATACGGAAAAAAAACTGTAAAGGCCGTTTTCTACACCTCTGCCCCAAAAACTAAACCATGGAAAAGGAGGAAATTGGGCATGCAGACCCTCCATCCCACCAATTGCAATATAGGCAGCAATACCGGCAATAAAAAGCGTTCCTAGCAGGAGTCCAGCTTTAAATAAGCCCCCCATACCACTGCTGTTAATGCCTCCCCAAAATACAGAGGCTAAAACAATAAACAAAATTGCCCCTGCCGTTAGCAAATTGCTAAAATGAAAAAGTCCTATTGATAAATGGAATACAGTAAGGCAACTAGCCACTATACTAAAAAAAATCCCCATGGACGCAGTTATACTTGTTATAGGACCGGCTTTATCACCAAAATTATTCACCATAAATTCGCTAATAGTAGTCAACCCACTTTCTCGCAAAGGACTAGCATAAAACAGTCCCATACAAATAAGTGAAAGTCCTATTCCAATAGTAAACCACCAACTACACAATCCATAATTAAAAGCCATTTGTGCAGTGCCAACTGTTGCCGCTCCGCCGACAGCAGTACTGAAAATACCACCGGCTACCAAAACTACGATTGATTTGCGTCCACCAACATTATAATCGTCAGCGGATTTAACTTTACGCGCCACATACCACCCCGGTATGAAAGACAACAAGAGAACTAATATTAAACTAATATAATGTGTGGTAGTTAATTCCATTATGCAATCCTCATCTAAATTCGACTTTTAAATGTTGACGTTCAACCAAGCGATAGTATTGATATTTAGGATATCCAACCATAAGTACACCAACTATATTTTGCTTTGTTGGTACTTTCAATAATTCTCGCAAGGGTGCATACCCTGTTTGTGCACAAGTCTGAATAAAACCACAAATAGTTGTCCCTAGGCCAATTGTTGGCGCGTAAAGTTCAACGTAAGCCCAAGACTGCTCACAATTGCTAACTCCTGTTTCATTAAGTCGTCTTGCTAAAGCAAAAATTAGTTGCTTAGCATTTCTAGCTATAATATCAACGCCTTGTTCTCGATAAACTTTCAATACGCTATTAAAATATCTTGCTCTCGGACTGCCAGCCGCCATTTCCAGCTCCATCCAATCAGCCGTTGCATCTGCAATTTGCCTAATCAGTTTCTCATCAGAAACAACAATATAGTACATTCCCTGAGAATTGGCAGCCGTTGGTGCATAGCGGGCAATATCTAAAAGTTTTCTGATTTTCTCTTCTTCCACTAATTGTGGTTTAAAATTTCGTATTGAGCGACGCGACCTCATAAAGTTATAAGCGTCTTCACTGTTTAACTTCTCGGCAGGAACAGGTATCTGTTCTTCAAGTGGACATCGGCTATTGCTCAAAGCTCCTGTAGGGCAGACAGCTACACAATGACCGCAGGCCATGCAGCCACGATCTCTCACACATTTTGGGCCATTGTCATCCAGAGCAATAATACAACTTGGACAAACATTTGCACAAATCCCACATTTCACACACTTATCGTGGTCAACAATAAGTAAATTATTCATAACTTCACCTCAGTTTTAATCTAGATATCTTATTTTAGCACAAAAAAGCCGGACAATGAAGTCCGGCAGAAATTCTGGCTCCTCGAGTAAGACTCGAACTTACAACAACTCGGTTAACAGCCGAGTGCTCTACCGATTGAGCTATCGAGGAATTAGCTTATCAACGAAGGTTATTATATAACACAGGAGTGATACTGTCAATATTTAGGAAGAAAAAAGCAGTGAAGTGAGAAAGGCAGTGAAGTGGCAACGAAGTTGCCAGTGAAGTTGTAGCTTTGCTACAAGTGAAGTGCTCTGCGAGCAGTGAAGTTCTCCTGCGGAGAAGTTGTTGATGTTTTCGTAAACGAAAACGAAGAACTAATAAAAACAGGTGCAGCTTTTGCGACTTTGTCGCAAAGTGCAGTTACGGCAGAGCCGAAGTGCAGCTTCCACTGCGTGGAGTGCAGCATAAAAGCTGTGAAATGAGAACACAGTTCTCAGTTAAGTTGTAACTGCGTTACAAGTGAAGTGCTCTGCGAGCAGTGAAGTTAGCCGTAGGCTAAGTTGTGGATGTTTTCGTAAACGAAAACCAAAATTACTAAAATAAAATAAGACAAAAATAAAATCTTTTTATAAGTTTATGTTTTTGGAACAAAAACTTTCCTTAACTGTTCGCTTGCGAACACTTCACTGCGACGTTAGTCGCACTTCACTTATGCGACAGCATAACTTCACTTGTGCTGAAAGCACAACTTCACTGCTTTATTCCCCGCGCTTCACTTCTGCTTCCTGCACAACCTCTATTTCCCTGCCCCGGCGTACAATGCTCCTTACATAACAGACAGCATTAATAAAAAACTACAAAAAGCATGATATTAAATGTTGCACAACCAAAAATAAGTGTTATAATGTCCATATATAAGGGCAATAAAACCCCTTGCATTCGCAGTAAATGATTGTTTCCCTAACAAAGGGGTTTAGCCCAATTTATAAAGGAGGCTATTGTGTATGGCTGAAACAAAAAAAGTTGTAAAGAAGGCTGCTCCCAAAAAAGCTGCTGCGAAGAAAGTGGTTGCTAAGAAGGCCCCTGAAAAAAAAGTAGCTGCTAAGGCTGAAGTTGCTAAAAAGACTGCTCCTAAAAAAGCTGCTGCTAAAACTGAGGTTGCTAAAACTGAGGTTGCTAAAAAAGCTGCTGCCAAAACTGAAGTTGCTAAAAAGG
>JAAYAE010000183.1 GCA_012719555.1 Acholeplasmataceae bacterium
CTTATATTGTTATCATTGTGGTGGCTTCTAACTGAATATAAAGTTTTCAGTGCTTACCTTTTGCCCTCTCCGCAAACTACTTTGAAGGTTTTTTGGCAGCTATGTCAAGACGGTACCTTGGGACGCAATCTTTATGTCAGCCTAACCAGAGTCTTTGCGGGCTTTTTTTGCGCCTGTTTAGCGGCTTTGCCATTAGGCATTATTTGTGGCCGCAGTCGTTATTTCAGCACTTTTTGCTGGCCCACCTTGGAATTCGTGCGACATGTACCTCCCTTAGCATCAATCCCACTTATTATTTTATGGTTTGGCATTGATGAGGCTTCCAAATTAGTAATTATTTTTTTAGCCTCTTTTTTCCCCTTATTTCTCAACACCTACAGTGGCGTTAAGAACTGTGATCAAAAACTTTTAGAAGTTGGCTCTTCATTGCATTTTACCCCTTGGCAAAAAGCTCGCTACATTCAATTACCTGCGGCCTTACCCGCTATTACTGTAGGTCTGCAGCTTTCCTTAGGCTATAGTTGGAGAGCACTTATAGGAGCTGAACTTATAGCGGCATCTTCCGGTATTGGCTATATGATTTTAGATGCTGAACAAATGTCACGCCCAGATGTGGTTCTTGTAGGCATCCTATGCATCGGTATCGTGGGCAGCCTCATTGACTGGCTTTTTATTAATATAACCCAAAAACTAATGCCCTGGCAAGAAAATTCGAGGAATTAAGCATGACTATACAGTTAAATGCTCTTAATAAAACTTATATAGGATCCAACAATAAGGTATGTGCTTTATCTGATACCACACTAACTTTTACTGATCACAGTTTTAATATAGTTGTAGGCAAAAGTGGCTGTGGTAAGACAACGCTACTTAGACTTTTATCCGGCCTAGAACTTCCAAGTTCCGGTACTATTGAGTTTGGCAATACAAGACCAAAAATAGGCTTCGTTTTCCAAGAACCAAGACTTATGCCCTGGCTCACGGTCAGCGAAAACATTTCTTTTAGTTCTAAAAAGAACCTTGCCACAAAGTCCGCTATATCTTCATCAAATATTGCAGCCTTACTTATAACCTTGGGTCTAAGCAACTTTTCTAACGTTTACCCTGCCCAACTTTCCGGTGGCATGGCTCAAAGGGTGGCCTTGGGAAGGACTTTATTTCAAAATCCTGACATCATTCTTATGGATGAACCTTTTAGTGCTTTGGATTATTTCACAAGACGTGGCCTACAAGAAACGTTATTAGCTCTTTTTCAAAAAGAACGCAAAACCATTATTTTTGTTACACATGATGTGGAAGAAGCCGTACTTTTAGGTGAACGTATTCTTATTATGCAAAATGGCAATGTAACTGCTGATATTCCTGTAGACATACCCTACCCCAGAGACTTGGCAGCGGTTTCTGTGGTCAATTTGCGCAAACAGGTTTTAACCGGCATTGAATAAATAATAAACAAAGGTGGTAATTGAATGAAAAAAGTAAATCTAACAAAGTTTTTGGCTTATGTATGTATTGCATGTCTATCTTTTTCTCTAATCGGCTGTGGAAATCAACCAAAATCTTCTCCCCCTAAAGTCGAACCCCTTAAAACTCTTCGCATCACCTACGTTAAATCTCCCCTTAATATCCCTTCAATTGTTGATAAAAACTTAGAAACTGTAAAAAAATCTTTTGCCAAAAATAATATTGCCGTAACATTTCCAGACATCAATTCCGGAGCCAAGCAGACAGAAGCTTTAGCGGCAGGCAGCTTGGATATCTGTAGTGCCCTAGGTGGCACATCAGCTATTTTAGCAGCTTCCAATGGCGTAGATATTAAAATCATTGGAATTTACAGTCGTGCTCCCAAAGCTTTTAACCTTATGGCCAAAGACCCTGCAATCAAAAGTGCGGCCGACTTAAAGGGGAAAAAAGTTGCCGGTCCCAAGGGTACTATTCTTCATCAAATTTTAATTGCTGCTTTAGATAAAAATGGCTTAAAGGCAACAGATGTAGAATTGATTTCTATGGGTATTCCTGCGTCTGTTACCGCGATGCTTAACGGTAACGTTGATGTTGCCTTAGTTGCAGGTGCCGATGTTTTAAGAGCGGAAAAAGCAGGTGCTCATATTATTGCCAACGGGGAAGGCCTTGTTGATGCCACTATAGTTATTGCCACCAGTGGTAAATTTTTAAAAGAACATCCAGATGCAGTTAAGCAATTTTTAGCCGCCCACAAAGAAAATATTGAATATATGAATAAAAACAAAGATAGTGCCTTTGCTTACACTGCCACAGAAACCGGTCTTCAGCCCTCTGACGTAGAAATTATGGCACCTTGGTATAACTTTACTCCTACCATCAGTTATAAAGACATAGAAGAATTGGTCAAAACTCAAGATTTTCTACTAAAAACGAACTTACAAAAGAATAAAATAAATATAAGC
>JAAYAE010000184.1 GCA_012719555.1 Acholeplasmataceae bacterium
ATCGTTTGCAAGCCGGAGAAAGTTTGTTTGATATTTATAATTATCAGAAAGTATTTGATTGTTTAGGCTGTAAAGAAGAATAAAACAAATTCCAAGTAGGTTAAAACTAGGAGGGAAGAAGAATGGTTTTTAAATTTGATTTAACACAAACAATGGGGCTTGCTGTTTTAGTATATATTATAGGAATGTGGATTCGTAATCACGTTCCTTTCTTAAAGAAATATTTTATCCCTTCTCCTGTTATTGGTGGTTTGATTTTTAGTGTCCTTATTTTTTTAGGTATACAAACGGGAACTTTTAAAGTAACTATGAACAACTCGCTACAAGACTATTTTATGAACATCTTTTTCTGTGCTACCGGGTTCACCTGTAGTATTGCCATCATAAAAAAAAGTGGCAAACAGGGTGCAATTCTAGCTGTTGGTGCGGTAGTTCTCTTGGCTGTCCAAAATATTGTCGGCGTATTCTTTGCAGATATGTTTGGCATCAACAAACTGCTTGGTATCGCAATGGGCTCAATTTCAATGTCAGGCGGTGTTGGCTCAGGTGTTGCTTTCGGTCCTATCCTAGAAAAGCTAGGTGCTGAAGGTGGGACAACGGTTGGTGTAGCCGCAGCAACTTTCGGTTTATTAATGGGTTCCCTAGTCGGCGGCCCTGTGGCACAGAAACTTATTAATAAATACAACTTAAAAAGCAGTGGCAATACTGAAGGTGAAGATGCCTTGAAAATAACTGATGTTATGTCTGACAAGCATTTCTTTATAAGTGTCCTATTAGTGCTTGGAGCTACTGCTTTTGGTTCTTACATTTACCTTGCCTTGAAAGCATTATCCGGGCTTACAATACCCTATTATGTCGGTTGCTTATTTGCCGGAATGTTGTTTAGAAACGTCATGGATTCTAAAAAAATGCCTCTTAACATGAAAGAAGTTGACGTTATTGGCAACGTTTCTTTAAATCTTTTCCTTTCCCTGGCTTTGATGAACCTAAATATTGCTAAGTTACTTTCTCTCGCTGGTCCTATGATTGCTATTTTGTTTATTCAGACCGTCGTAATGATGATCTGGGCTTATTTCGTTACATTTAGAAGCATGGGCAGTGATTATGACGCAGCAGTTATGGCAGCCGGTCACTGTGGTGTTGGCTTGGGTCAAACTCCCAACGCTATCGCCAATATGGCCGCTATTATAAACGCAAATGGTCCTGCACCTAATGCTTGGTTTGTCCTGCCAGTAATCACAGTTGTTTTTATCAATTTATGTAACCCTATTATTATCACAGCTTTTATTAACTTCTTTAAATAATCTAAAAAGTAGACTAGAAATGGTGGTTCTCTGTCAAATGTTGGGGTAAACCAATACAAGTTAAAAATACCGGTAGTCATATAATGACTATCGGTATTTTTATGCCCTGCTGACATCTGTTCATTTTTTGTGAAAAAAAAATATTGGATTGATTGAACACTCCAATATTTAGTATAGAATCCATTTTTTGTGCTTTTAAAGATTATTAATTTTGTTTTCTGTAATATAATATATGTGAATATATTGTGTCCAAATTTACCGAAGGGAGTGATTTTCTTAGGGCTATAATGATGGGTAAGTTTTTAATATTATATAAGGGGGAGTTTAAATGAAAATGCATTTATCTACCAAGATTTTGATCGGTTTGGTCTTAGGTGTTTTTGCAGGCTTAGCCTTGGGCTCAGATGGGTTGCCTTTTGCCAAAGCATGGATTGCGCCATTTGGCACAATTTTTATGAACATGATCAAAATGATTATCGTACCACTGGTTTTTTCTTCTCTCATTGTCGGTATCTGTGGTTTGGGTGACGTTAATAAAATTGGCCGTGTTGGCGCGAAAACTATTGCATATTATTTAGGAACAACAGCTTTTGCCATTGTTTTAGGGTTAGTCTTGGGGACTTTGTTGTCACCTGGTACCGGAATTAATATGCCTAGTGGTGATGTAAAAGCGGCAGCTAAAGCTGCGCCGCCTCTAATGCAAGTTATAGTAGCGATATTTCCTACCAATCCAGTAGATGCTATGTTGCAGGCTAATATGCTGCAAATAATAGTCTTTGCCCTCTTTATGGGAGGCGGCATTACTTTGGTTGGAGAGCGTGCCGACTCTTTCTTTAAATTTTTTGATGGTATGGCCGAAGCTTGCTACAAGGTAGTTGGTATGATTATGTGGTTTGCACCTATTGGTGTATTTGCCCTTATGACTCCTGTTACTGCAACTTATGGACCGGCGGTGCTTTTTCCATTATTAAAAGTTATTGTAGCTGTTTATTTAGGTTGTGCCATGCATGCTTTCATTGTTTATGGTTTCTTATTGAAGACTGTAGGGAAGATGAATCCCATGACTTTTTTTAAAGGAATACTTCCTGCTCAGATGGTGGCTTTTTCTACTTGCTCCAGTTCTGCCACATTGCCTGTTAGTTTTGAGTGTGTGCAAGACATGGGTGTGTCAAAGGAAGTTTCAAGTTTTGTCCTGCCTTTAGGAGCAACCATAAATATGGATGGAACTGCTTTGTACCAAGGCGTTTGCGCTTTGTTTGTAGCACAGATTTATGGCATAGACCTTAGCATGGGACAATATGTTACTATTATTCTTACTGGGACGCTAGCTTCCATAGGAACGGCTGGAGTACCTGGTGCTGGACTTATTATGCTTACCATGATTTTACAGGCTGTAGGCCTTCCTTTGGAAGGGGCAGCACTGGTAGCTGGTATTGACCGTATTTTAGATATGCCACGAACTACTGTAAATATTACCGGTGATGCCACGGTTGCCCTTATTGTTGATAAAGGCGAGAAAGACCGTGAAGCGAGACTTGCTAATAGTTAATTAATTTGTGTAGGTAATAAAACATCTCATGTGAGTAAAATCACATGAGATGTTTATTTTATTCGTTCACTTGTTTATTTATCTTTATCCCAAGCATATATTCCCTTTTGTGTAGGAAGTATAGAGGAATCAAAAGTTGGACTTGCAATGCCGGCACGTTTTTGTTTTATATAGTCATCCAAAGCAATATAAGCAAATTTGGCAAGTAAGGAAATGGAAATAAGATTTGTTAGAGCCATCAGCGCCATAAATAAATCGGCCATATCCCACACCAAAGTAACTTTGGCTACGGAACCAAAAAGGACCATGGCAACCACGCATATGCGAAATATCATGAGAATTTTCGGGTTAGAATTTAAAAATGCAATGTTAATTTCACCATAGTAGTAATTGCCAACGATAGAGCTAAAAGCGAAGAGACAAATTAGTAAGGCTAAAAGGCTGGGAGCCCAAGGTCCAATGTGAAAAGCAAGTGATTGTTGTGCCAATTCAATACCTGTTAAATTAGTCATTTGGTAACTTGTGGAAAGTAAAATTATAAACGCAGTAGCAGAACATACCAGTAAAGTATCTACGAAAACGCCTAGGGCTTGGACTAAACCTTGTTTTACAGGATGAGTTACGAATGCAGTCGCTGCCGCATTAGGGACGGAACCCATACAAGCTTCATTTGAGAACAAGCCGCGTTTAACTCCTGTCATAATAGCAGCTCCCAAGCCACCGCCAATAGCGGCATTGGTATTAAAGGCGGAAGAAACAATTAGTTTAAGGACGCCGGGCAATAAAGGAAGATTCATCAAGGTTATAATTAAGGCCGTTAACAAATATATGCCAGCCATAATTGGAACCATCCATTCGGCTATTTTTGCAATACGAGTAATTCCGCCAAAAATGGATAGAGCGGTGAAAATAGCTAAAATAATACCCATGGTTAAACGGTCGAAGCCAAAAGCTGTTTGTAAGGAGACCGTAATTGTATTTGCTTGCACAGAATTAAAAATCAAACCAAAAGTTACACTAATAAGAATAGCAAATACTGTAGCGAAAAAATTACTGCCTAAGGCATTTTTTATGTAGTAAGCAGGACCTCCACGGTAACCATTACCGTGGGTAGGGATTTTGTAAATTTGGGCTAAAGTGCTTTCTACAAACCCGGTGGCGGAACCCAAAATAGCAATTATCCACATCCAGAAAATAGCACCGGGGCCTCCACTGGCAATAGCAATGGCAATTCCCGCTATGTTACCGACACCAACTCGAGAAGCTGTACTAACACAAAACGCTTGAAAGGAGGACACTGCTTCTTGACCATGTTCTACGCCTATACCTTCTTTTACTAGCGATAGCATTTCACCAAGCATACGAATTTGAACAAATTTTGTGCGCAACGAAAACCATAATCCTAAACCTACCAGTAGGCCGATTAAAACATAGGACCATAGGATGTTATTGGCACAAACAATAAAATTTTCTACTAAACTCATAAAAACCCCCCTAGATAATCACAACCATAAAAACACTAACGTTATTATAC
>JAAYAE010000185.1 GCA_012719555.1 Acholeplasmataceae bacterium
TTATTAGTTCAACTTCATTTTACAATTCGCCAAAATAAGAAGCTTTTAACATATATCATTATTATAATGCTGGCTCTCTTTTTAGGTATAATTGATAATGCTGAAGAATTGGAGGGCAGCACTTATCCCGTCTCAGAGGCATTGCCTAATCCGGCAACAAATGATGACTTAAACAACCCCATTCAAAAGGAAGATCCTATAGGGATAAGTGATACCATATACAGCAAAGGAAACAGTGCTGCCGGTGAGCCTGATACTTTTACCGATGGAACAGTGAACGAATCCAGCAATTTAATCCCTGAAGCTACTGGTCAGCGGGGGCCTTATAAAGTAAACAGGGTAGTGGATGGAGACACCATAATATTAGATATAGATGGTACAAACGAACGGGTAAGGCTAATAGGTATTGATGCACCGGAGTCTGTGCATCCCGATGCCGAACGAAATGTTGAATATGGCAAAATATCCTCAGCCTATACTACCTCAATGCTGGATGAACATGATGTGTATATTGAACTTGATGTCGAGGAGAGAGATCAGTACGGAAGACTACTTGCGTATGTTTATCTTGACGGAACTATGTTTAATAAATTGTTGCTGCAGAAAGGGCACGCAGTGGTTTCTACATATCCTCCAAATGTGAAATATGTTGATGATCTTACGGCCTTGCAGGAAGAGGCAAGGGAAAATGGAGATGGGCTTTGGAATCAAAATAATTAGCTGGCTCAAGTATAGCTTACGTTAATGCTTTATAAGGAGATTGTCATGGGTCAATACTTAGGCAAAGAAGAATTAGAAAACGAAATTGCGAGATTAAGCGCTCATAACCAGAATCTTATTAAGGGGTTATCGGCAGAATTGAATGTTGGTAAGCATCTTGAAAAACACTTGCCCAGCGATACATACGTTATTGTCCATCCGATAATTGGGTTATATGACCCCGATATTCTCGTTATATCTCCAAGATATGGATTTCGGATAATTGAGGTCAAGAATTGGGATCCATCAAATATTTCTGGAGTTGGACCAAATGGTTCCGTCTATTTTAATAACCAGGAATCAGCAAATCCAATGGGACAAGTCAAGAAGCACAGGGATGAACTATGGAAGTACCTTAAAGCATCTTTTAATATTTCAAATGCAACCGTGGACTGTCTTGTTCTGCACTATGGAATGGACAAAGACAAGTTCCAAAAGGACTTCGATAAAAATTGGGATTCTGCTTTTTATAAAAATACAATCTTTAGAGACCAGCTAAATGAAGATATTGACAATGTGCTAAGGTATTCTTCAAAAGTCAATAGTAGAGGTATTAGCACAGAAACTATTCAAAAAATAGTAAATAATATAAAAATTTCGGACAAGAAGTTCAAAGAAGGAGAGCTTATAGAGACCGTGACCGAAAAGGAGAAAATAATCGAAGAATATGAAGGGGAGAAAAAAACAGTGACGAAGCTTGTTTATGTAGTAATTGCTATGCTGCTTGTAATGACTGTGGGGATCTTTAAAATGATGCCTTTGGACTCCAAGCAAGAGCAATCAGAAAAGGATACAGGTGAGTATCAAGTCCAAGTCGCCACAAACCCTGACACACAATCGAATTCACAAGGTTTGCCTTTGGAGTTAGATGATAC
Organism: Acholeplasmataceae bacterium; assembly: GCA_012719555.1. Lineage (GTDB taxonomy): Bacteria > Bacillota > Negativicutes > Acidaminococcales > Acidaminococcaceae > JAAYAE01. The sequence goes on from JAAYAE010000185.1 coordinate 1,635, forward strand.
TGTGCCTGATGCGACTAAACCCGGGGAAGCTGCACCTATGGCATTGTCATCTAATCCTAATGTGGATAGCAATAGCGGCAATACTATTTCACAATCCAATTCAAAGGAACCTCGACCAGAAGCTGTTGAAAGCGAACCTCTAAATAATTCCCAAATAACAATATCCGAGATGATTGGCGACGATCAAAATATTGATAAGCAATTCGAATTATCGCTTTTGGTAAAAAAGTTTAATTATGATCCGGGTAGTGAAACAAAATTCCTGTTATTATCAGACGGAAGTGACACCATAGAAGGTGTGATATTTAAGAATACACCAGGCATTCCTTATATAAGTGTAAACAGCACCTATAGAATAACAGGTACTTTGAGTGTTTATGACTCAAAGTTACAGCTAATAATCAGCTCTGTAATGGAGTGAATAAGATAGTCCGTCGTCAAGCATGTTATAGTTCCCACATAGAAATGCACCCCTTACTCCTCAAATCGTTGAACATTAGACGGGGGTGTGCGTTTTCTCCGTCAAATGTTTGACATTGATGCCTTGTTGCAAATCTTTTACAGATCTTCCTGCGAGGGCAGATTGGCGAACAAGTGGAAGATACCAGACAACACCTCTCCTGGTTTAATATCCGAATGCTCCCTTTTATCGATGAAGACAGTAATGATGGCCCCCAAGACTTCCAGTCCTACAGCGATTTTGACAATCACATCTTCTTCGTAGAGACGATAGATGTGGCGAACAATGTCTGCTTCATTAGGGAGGATGGGAGGATGGTCAGCTTTCCCGAATCGTCTTTTTCATAACCCAGGAGGCGATTGGAATCCACGGCCACTACACCCCGCAAATACCGGTTCCGGTTTGCCAGCTGCACATTGCTACGGGTGGACTTTCGCTCTTTCTCCGCAATGCCTGCCAGTACGGTAAGCATCAGTTCTCCTTCACGGCTAAGGGTATTTATGTTTTCTTCTTCGAACATAATGCCTACACCAATGGCCTTAAGTTCCCGTACCACCTTAAGCAGCATCATGGCATTTCGTGCAAAGCGGGACACAGATTTGGTGTAAATGAGATCGATGTCTCCGGCTCTCGCGGCGGTTAGCATTTCCTAAAAACCCGGCCGGTTTTCTTTGGCGCCTGAGATCCCGATATCGGAAAATACGCCTACGAAAATACAGTGGGAACAATCTTCGAACTTGTTGTTATAGTAATCGGTCTGATTCGCAAGGGATTGAAGTTGGGCACTATGCTCGGTTGAGACACGTACATAGGCACATACCCGAAGGGGTTTTGCCGGCGATACCAGCAAAGACTTACTGTGGATTCTTTTGATTTTTCCTTTCATCATCCTTCCTCCATATACATACTTGCTTTGGGTGACTATCTTAGTTAGGTCCCGGATTTTTATCCTAGTAATCACTCCGGAACGTTTATTTGTCAAGCGTATGAGGGAATCGGAATAATGGGATATAAA
>JAAYAE010000186.1 GCA_012719555.1 Acholeplasmataceae bacterium
GTATACAGACAAGATAAAAATCTGTTTATGCTAAGGGGAGCCGTTTGATGGTATTAGGTTTTATTGGTATATTTTTCTAATTTTTCCAAGGTATTGCTTTGCGCTCCAAATATTGTAAAAGGAAATTGAAACATAAGCCTACAGCAGAAAGCACAATAATCCCAGCCATTAGTCGCTCTGTAATCATCAAATCTCCGTAGTGAAGTATGAGTGCTCCTAGGCCCTCTTGCGCAGCAATCATCTCTGCTGATACCAACAACAGCAAAGAAGTGCCGGCTGCTTGACGTAACCCGGCAAAAATTACCGGTAAAGCTCCCGGCAAGACAACTGAACGTAGAGTTTGCCAACGATTAGCGTTGAAACTAACAGCAACTTTAATGAGCAAGGGATCAACATTTTTCACACCTGAATATGTATTCATTGCTACAGGGAAGAAAACACCAAGGGCAATAATCGTAACTTTAGATAATTCCCCAATTCCTAACCACAAAATAAATAGTGGTAATAAGGCGATTTTGGGAATGGGATAGAAGATATTTACAAGAGGAGTACCTATTCTATCATTTAAAGCAGAAGTCCCTGTTAAAATACCAACAACTAAGCCTAAGAGACTACCTAAAATAAAACCCATTGCAATACGATAAATACTTGCTGATAGACTGCGAGCAATTTCACCGTCTAAAAGCATAGTCCAAAGTGCCTTAATAATTTGCGTAGGTGATGGTAAGAACAACGGTGACACCAGGCCAAGGCGGCAAATAAGTTCCCAGAAAGTAAGAAGCAATAAGATAGCCATTATTGAAATCCAAACAGGATAAACTTTTTGCCAAGGGCGCATACGATTTATTATTTTAACATCAGCCATTGTCTTCTACCTCCATTAGGGCCGCACGGGCATCCTTACTAATGTGCTGCCAAATGGCATCTACAAAATTAGCTATTATTGTAGCATTTTCCGGGTTTTCACGTTCATTTCGCGGTAAATCAATATTTAAAATACGGCTTATTTTACCTGGTCTGCGAGACAAAAGAACAATACGATCTGCCAAAAGCACTGCTTCTTGAATGTTATGAGTAACATAGATGGTACTAAGCTTAGTTTTTTCCCACAAAGCAACTAATTCTTCCTGCATGATAGTGCGAGTTTGCGCATCCAAGGCAGAAAAAGGCTCATCCATTAGCAGTAAATCAGGATTAATGGCCAAGGCTCTGGCAATGCCAACTCTTTGCCGCATACCGCCGGATAATTGGTGAGGGTAAGAGTTCTCAAAACCCTTCAGGCCAACCAATTCAATATAGTGCTCAATGATGTCCATTTGTTCAGGTTTGGGCAAATTTAAGGCCTCTAATCCAAAGGCAATATTATCATATACATTACGCCAAGGGAAAAGGCCTGTATCTTGGAAAACAATACCCATAGCCGGTGAGCGCCCATTTTCTACATCAGAGAAGTATACTTGACCGGAAGTTGAATCCATAAGACCTGCTATGATATTTAGCAAAGTGGACTTGCCGCATCCGCTGGGACCGACCAAGGCCACGAACTCCTCTTTTTTTACCGTGAGGTTAATGTTTTCTAAAACTGAAAGAGTGGTCCCTTTATTGTTAGTAAAGTTCTTACAGATGTTGTCTACAACTAATTTCATTTTTTTCCCCTAAGCTTACTTATTTTTTTAGTGCTTTTTCTAAAAATGTATTATTAACAATTTGTTCTTTTTGCAAGTTGCCTTTTAACATATCGTGGTCTCTGTACCAATCAATTTGAGTTTTTATATCTGAGGTCAAAAGTTCACCATTTCTGTCAATGTAGGGAAGACCTAACTTAACGTCATTTTCCGGTGCATTGGTGTATTTGGAAATAATCTTAATTATTTCAGCTTTTTTTTCAGGCGAAGTATTTCTTATGGCGTTGTCATAGTAATAGTTACACGCCTTAACGTATGCCCGCATAAAACGAACGGCTAGGTCTTGTTTTTGTGTAAAGCTGCTGGAAAAGAATAGACCTGAAGTTTGGTAAGGAATTAGCTCACCAATTTGCACTACAGTTTTGCCATAGCCGGCTGTCTCAACTTTAGTGATGTTTGGTTCATTTAGTATACAGCCATCAATCTGACCGCTTTGTAATGCTGCCATAATAGCACTTAATTTACCTAGAGGAACAAGCTCAACGTCATTGAGGGAAAGACCGTTAACCTCTAGTATCCGGCCCAACATATAATGAAAGGTAGATCCTTTTTGAGTAATGCCAATGCGTTTGCCCTTTATTGCAGGCACGGAATTAACACCGGAGTCATACAATGGCTTTGTAACAAGTAAAGCAGAAGAAGAGAAACCTTTTTCTTCTCGACCTTTATCTGCCACGATAGCTATTTTTTGCCCTGCAGCCGCCATATTGTATAAACTAGCAGTAATTCCGGTAGCGCCAACATCAACTTTACCTGATGCTGTGGCTACTGCAATAGGTTGAGCGGCATCAAACCATTCAGGGGAAATATCGATATTTTCTTCAGCAAAATAGCCTTTTTCCATAGAAATAAATAATGGTGCCGAACTTGTCAGACGTAAAAGAGCTAAAGAAACTTTTGTTTTTTCTTTGGCGGTGCTCGGGGTATTGGCCTTAGTTCCACAACCTGCTAAAGAAATTACCAGAGTTAGGGTGGTTAGAATTATTAAAAACTTTTTTATCATTTAACTATATCCTTACAAATTTAAAAATTTTCTTCATTATAATGTTAATATTTTACAACATTATAAGCAGAAA
>JAAYAE010000187.1 GCA_012719555.1 Acholeplasmataceae bacterium
AAAGCCTTGACATGTTAAGTGGACTAGCAACTGAATTAAAAGAAATGTTCATAGAATTCATCGCTATCATGCCCGGTATTATAAAGCTTAAATAACTACCGCCATCAACAGAAATATTGCGTCCAAGCCCAATACCAAACGCTAATATATAGAGCAATGGCGTTACCATCCGTGAAAGCAGAAATTTTCTATACGTACGAGTGAAAACTACCCAATCACGCCAATATACTGTATAAATATCATAAAAGAACATTTTATTCATTCACTTTTCTCCCTGTAAGCTCAATAAACACGTCTTCAAGATTTGCTGCTCTAATTGTTGCGTTTTCTGACATGGTAGCTGCAAAAACCATAGCTTCTTCACGTGTAGCAAAAACTTTACTATGAGAATTTTCATCAGTCATCCATTCCACAGCAACTTTACCCACCTTATCAATGAGCCCCTTTGGTGTTTCTAGTGCTATAAGCTTACCGTGTTCCATAATACCAACCCTATCACAAAGTTGTTCGGCTTCTTCAATATAATGTGTGGTCAATAAAACTGTCATGCCATTTGCATTCATAGTGCGAATTAAGTCCCACATTTTTCTGCGCACTTGAGGATCTAAACCTACAGTAGGCTCATCCAAAAACAGTATTTTTGGCTTGTGTACTAAGGCCATTCCTATCATTAATCTGCGTTTCATTCCACCTGAATAAGTGCGGCAAATATCATTAGCTCTATCGGATAATTCCACAAAATCCAGAATATCGGCAATGCGTTCAGCGCATTCTTTTTTATTAGTAATATGATGCATCCGTGCCTGTAATTGCAAGTTTTCCCAACCGGTTAAGTCTTAATCTAAATTCAAGTTCTGTGGTACAACACCTATTAATTCCTTTACTTCGTCAGCATCTGCTAAAATATCATGACCATCAATAGTTGCAGTACCGGAAGTTACTTTTGCCAGTAAAGTCAGCATCCTTACTAGTGTTGTTTTTCCTGCACCATTAGGACCCAATAAGCCGAATATCTCTCCCCCATTAATATTCAAGGTTAAATTATCTACGGCAATTCTTGTGCCAAAATTTTTACCTAAATTTTGTATTTTTAGCATTTTGCCCCCCAAAGTATCACCTAACAACCGTCCCCCGGCAAATTTCATTTATCAAAAACTCTTTACGCTCTCTATCTTCTTCTAACGGCCTTGTTGTTATTTCAATACCGCCACTTATAGGATTTCTAATAACTTCTACCGGGACTTTGTACGCTTTAGTCAAATGTCCAGGATCCATTACTTCTAAAGGCGCCCCATCAGCCAAAATTTTTCCTTCCCCAATTAAAAGCAGTCTAGAACAAAATTTAGCGGCTAAATTTAATTCGTGCACTACCATAAGCACAGTTTTTCCTGCTTTACACAAAGCTTGACAAAATTTAAAAATTTCTTCTTGATAAACTATATCCAACCCTGTAGTCGGTTCATCCAAAAATAATACCGGGGTTTTTTGTGCTAAAACCTTAGCTAATAAAACTCTTTGCTTTTGCCCACCGGAAAGTTGAGTAATAGGACGGTCAGCAAACTCCAACACTCCTGTATATTCCATGCACAGTTCTGCAATTTTTTCGTCTTCTATGCTTTCACTTTCCCACCATTTTAAGTAAGGATAGCGACCTGCCAGCACCAATTCTTTCCCCGTATAGCCAAAAGATATTTCAACCTGTTGCTGTAAATAAGATACATGTTGTGCAAAATCTCGTTCAGAAAAATTTGCAACGTCTTTACCAAAAATCAACACATTACCATTTATTTTTGGCAGCATACCCCGCATGGTCTTCAGCAAAGTACTCTTTCCTGCACCGTTAGCACCAATAATACCAATCATTTCACCCTGCTTTACTGTAAAACCAACCTCATCGAGTATTATTTTATTGTCATAACCTGCGCTTAATTTTTTTACTTCAATTGTTGCCTTTTCCATTATTTTTCTCCCCTAAAATCATGAGTGATTCCTAATGCATTTTGCTGAAGTTGCACATATTTAGCCATGGTGGGTAAATCATTATAAAATAATTCGTGAACCAAATAATCAGGTTGAATTTTGCGCACTACTTTTTCCAAGTTAGTTTCAGTAAAAGGTTTGTGTTGATCTATATTCGTAATATGTCTATAATGGTCGGCAAAACTAGCTGACTTAGGAAATTCTCTTTTGAAACTATTAATATATTCACCTGATAAGG
>JAAYAE010000188.1 GCA_012719555.1 Acholeplasmataceae bacterium
ATGCTAAATAATTTTATAGCGTGTTCAGAATTTGAATACACCATATTCTGTTGGGTTATGCAAGAAGAATCAATAATAAGAAGCTTGTTGAAAAATCTTAATTTGACAGATACTAAAGTATATAAATTCACGTTAACTGTTTCTAAAGAGGCACTTGCGCAAAGATTAAATAAAGACATATTTATTGGTAAAAGAAAGCCTGATGTTTTAGAGCGAAGTATAGAAATAATTCCATTATATATTAACATGGATACAATACATATTGATGTCAGTAATATTTCTCAAGTGCGAGCTGCAAGGCTAATTTTCAACTCTATTTCTAAACCGGCACTATAATCAAGTGGTAAGTAATAATTTCAAAAAACACAAATAAAATCGCCGCTATTTACTCATCTATTTTGTCAGACCTTGCGGTTTCGTAATATGAGGTACCTGTGTGTACTGGTGGCCTATTATGAAATCCTCGGTCTTTCGCGTATATGAACAAATGTCGGCAATTTTTTCATTTATGGTTAACAACTAGAGAACTCATATTTTTAATATGATAGGATGGATTTTATGACCACAAATTGATTGGCATTTTTGTATAAATCTAGTATTTATGGATGTTAATGTAAATTATTTTACATGTTATTGGCAGTATATTTGATAGAGGGGTTATGCATGGCAAAAATATTGACTAAGCGGAAAATTGTGAATAAAATGTAAATAGAGATAATAATAAAAAAGGGGGAACATTTTTATGAAAAACAGTATTAGGAAGAGAATGGTAACATTTATTCTCATGGTGGCAATGGTATTATGTATGGTGTCACCGGCATTTGCAGCAAAAATGGCTGGGGCAACCGATACAGGAAAGCCGATTATTGGAATATCATGGAAAGCGAACACCCAGAATTACGAGAAGTTCAAGAAAGTAATTGAAGCAGCTGGCGGAATCCCAGTAGAGCTTAAACAAGTAAAAAGTAAAGAGGTTATTTACAATAAAGATGGTAGCGTAAATGCGAAATGCGTAACGTCATCGGGTATGCTTAGGCAATATTACGCAAATAAGATTAAGAGCAGAAATTATGCCCAAACCAATGTAGCAGAAGTAATGAAGGGTGTTGACGCCGTATTCTTGACCGGAGGAGAGGACATTAGTCCGTCGTTATTTAAAATTCCTCAAGAAGAAGCTAACTGTGGAGAGGCAATTAATGCCACAAGAGATATTTCCGACTATACTTTATGGGCATATTGCATAGACAAAAATATTCCGGCACTGGGAGTTTGCCGCGGAGAGCAAATGTTAGGTATTGTGTCAGGCTGCAAATTCACACAAGACATTCCGACCTATTATGCAAAAAATGGGGCCCAATATAATGACACTCATAGAATGCCTGTAGGAACTAAGAACAGAACTTACGCTCGTCATGATGTAGAGCTTACAACAATGAATTCTCATTTGTATAAAATCGTAGGTAGCATGACACTGAAAAATGTTTCATCTTGGCATCATCAGGCAATCTTTAGTATTTATGGAACTGATTTAATTCAAACAGCTAAAACTACAGCAAATGGCGTAGATATTATCGAAGGAGTGGAGAATCCTAATAAAATTTTTTGCGTAGGTGTTCAATTCCATCCAGAGAATGATTGCTCCCTTGCAATTGCTCAAGGCAAACCAGAAGCTGCTCTTTGCAATGTAGATACTTGTTTGAATTTCTTTAAGACTCTTGTTAAATATGCAGCACAGGCGAAGAAGTAAACTAATAAGCTAAAAGCAACCGCTGGAAGATTAATGCTGTTGAAAATTTGAGTAAATATCAAAAAAGTTTATGTGAGAAGCATTTAAAGCCCTGGATTTTTTCTCAGGGCTTTATTTTATTTCTTTAAATATTATTTAATAGGGAGAAGCTTGAAGTTTTGTTTATTGCAGATATTGCATAATAC
>JAAYAE010000189.1 GCA_012719555.1 Acholeplasmataceae bacterium
AAGCAGGCGCGCTTCGATAAAATAGCTAAAAATTATAATGTTATATTATATATGGGAGATTGCGCAGGAGATTGGGGTATTGGAACTTTCGGTAAAAACGCAAAAGATCGTCAAGCTCTTATTGATGCACATAAAAAAGATTTTGGAACAAAAATAATTGTTTTACCCAATGCTGTTTATGGGGATTGGGAAAGTGCTTTAGCTCCAGGCTATAGCAAGATGAGTATTAAGGAAAAGGCAGCTTTGCGCAGGGAACTCATTTTGAAAAAATAGCACCTTGACGACAGGTTTTACGTAGAAACTAGGAGGATATAAATATTGCATGCATTTTCGCGTACAGAGATGATTATAGGAGAACAAGGATTAAATAAGCTAGCTGCTGCAAAAATTGCTATTTTCGGCATTGGCGGTGTTGGCAGTTATGTAGCTGAAGCACTAGTGCGTGCGGGGATAGGTAAATTTGTATTAGTGGACGATGATACAATTTGTTTGACTAATATCAATCGTCAATTGCATGCAACTATAAAAACAATCGGTCAGCTAAAAGTTGATGCTATGCGACAACGTATGTTAGAAATTAATCCAAGAGCCGAAATTGAGGCATTGCCATCTTTCTATTTGCCTGATCAAGCTGAAAATTTGATTAAGGATGACTATGATTACATAGTAGATGCGTTAGATACAGTAACCGCAAAAATTGATTTGGCAGTTCAAGGATTTAAAAAGGGAATTCCGGTTATTAGCGCTATGGGGGCTGGTAACAAATTAGATCCGGGCCGATTCCGGGTGGCCGATTTATTTGAAACGTCAGTTTGTCCATTGGCTAAAGTAATGCGCAGGGAACTAAGAAAACTGGGAATAGAACGCTTAAAGGTAGTATATTCTCAAGAAAATCCTTGTCCACAGATATATGAAACAGAAAGCGATTGTAGCAAGAATTGTATATGTCCACCAGGTTCTGCCAAGCACTGCTTAGAAAAGCGCAGTGTTCCGGGAAGTATTTCCTTTGTTCCGGGTACAGTTGGTCTATTAATTGCAGGTGCAGTTGTCAATGATTTGCTGTCAACAAAATGATAAAGTAAAAATACACTAAAGCCTATGATAACCGTTTTACGGTTGTCATAGGCTTTCTTTGTGCGCATATTATAAGACAATGATGAGGATTTTGGCAAGATTATTGAAATTTAGGAGCTTTTAGTTCTCCGGGATCTGCCGGTTTAAGCAATTTGGAAATATTTCCGTTATAGTCCTGGTTGTCGCTTAAATCAAGTTTTAATGCAGGGCTGCCGACTTCTGAGTTGAATTGGCTAAAATCTAACCATAATATATACGGGCTTATAGTGGATTCATAGTAATAATAACCATTAGTCAAATCTGCTACAGAACGCCAAATTGTTGCGGAGGTGTAGGGGTTTTTAGGATCAACAGAAACTATGAAAGGCTGAGATGCATTTCTAGTCACACTAAAAACATAAGCAAGAGCTTCTTTTAAATTATTTGGTTTAGGTAAATTTTTCATGTAGTAAGAAGCACGTACAAATCTATCTTGAGCCGACGATGTTCCCGGAATCGGTTTATTGCCCCCGAATCCTTGATATTGTTTAAGATTTTCTTGTTGTTTTTCGAATGTAGGTGAATTAGTCATAATTGTATAATTCCGATCATGGTAAATAACGGGTTTGCCATTTATATACTCAATAATTGCAGAGTCACCGGTTTTGTCTGCCAAAGCCAAATGTAGCGAGGCACTTGTGATTGTTGTTCCTTGTGTAGGAATATACATAGGAACAGTTGCCGCAACGATCTGGTAGTTATGTTCTCGGGCATCTTGCACTGCTTCAGCGACAGTAGAATAATTGTCAAGAACGTATTGTGCCCACAAAGCTATTGATACGCCGGGAAGTTTCTCATCTCTCTTACCATAATCACTTTCGTTAAGCCAAAGTAAATTTGCAGCCAACCCCTTTTCATTTATCCCGTCAGAAGCAAAAGACCTTCCTTGGGCAGTAGAAGCGGCGACAATACTACTGTATTTAGCCGTCCATGCTAGGGAATTAACTTCTTGTAAGCCGGTGCGTTCAATACCACGTGGTAGGAACCATAAAGCTAAATCTGTTCGCTCTGGCCAGTCCATGTTTCTTGCCGAGATTACAGCCTGTCCATTATTGGCTGAAAGGACACGACTACAGGCAGATACTTCTGAATTTGAAAAAAGTGAAAAAGTGGATTAAATGCTTAAAAGGCACAAAGAAGACAAAACTTTTTTGGAATAATTATACATATACTTACCCCCCTTGTTTACTATATGTCTGAATATTAGCACTATTTAAATGCAGTGTCAATATAACGTTAGACTAGTTGTAATCAGTATTTGCTGGATTTAAAGAGACAGGCATACTTACAAACTACTGCTTAAATATTTGCAGTTGAATTATCGTGTTGTTAGAATATATGCTATAATTAAAAAAATATTGCCTACTTTGCTGCCTCTGTAATTTTAATTATGGTAAATGAACATGTTTGTTCACATTAAAATGGGGCTATTGAGGAAGAACAAAGTTTAGATGAAAAAGGGGTAAAAACATGAAACGAATAATTTTTGCAGGGAAATTACTTATGTGTTGCTGGATTATCCAACCAAATATTGCATTTGCTACTGAAGGAGCATCAAGCTATTACTTTCCGGGTTCTGCAACTACCTTTGCTACCTCCGTAGCACCGACGCCTGGTTTTATGTTTGTTAATGAAATGTTATTTTATAGTGGTAAAGCACAAAAAGCAGTCTTAAGGGGAAAAGTTAATTTAGATTTGCACGCCAATGCTTTTTATAATTATGTCGGTGGGTTTTATACTTTTAATAAACCTGTGCTTGGCGGAAAATTGCAAGTTGGTGGTCTTGTTCCTATAGGACATACTGATTTAAATGCAAAAGTTAATACAATTAGTGTTTCGGACACTGATACTAATATTGGAGATTCAATTGTGTCTGCAGCTCTGTATTATGGTAAAGGGAAAGTTCGTTATAAGCTTACGGAATCTATTTTTGTTCCAACCGGGGCTTATAGTACCGGAAATCTTTCCAATACAGGTCGTAACTACTGGGCATTTGATACATCAGTTGCTATAAGTTGGCTTAATTTGAAGAGAAAAACGGAGATCACACTTACACCAGGTATTATGTTTAATACAAAGAATACAGAAACTGATTATAAATCAGGAAGTGAATTCCACGTCGATTTGGCTATGAACAAATATTTTACGAAAAATTTTGCCGCAGGAATACATAGTTACTACTATAGACAGGTATCCGATGATAGTGGGAGAGGCGCAAAGCTTGGAGGTTTTCGAGGTGGATCCTTAGGGGTAGGGCCTGCTATTCTTTGGACTCCGCCAGCCGGAAAAGGAAAGGTCTCTGTTATAGCTAAATGGCTTCATGATGTACATCAGAGTAATCGTTTGCATGGAGACTATGCTCAAATAACACTAGGTTACAAATTCTAAATAACACAATAAAAGCCTTGCAATTTAAGTTGCAAGGATTTTATTGTGTTATTATTTTGTGCTA
>JAAYAE010000190.1 GCA_012719555.1 Acholeplasmataceae bacterium
ATATAGGAGGATATTATGGAAAAGGAATTTAAGTTTAGCACGGTAGAAGAGGCTATTGCAGACATGAGCGCGGGGAAAATGGTGTTGGTCACAGACGATGAGGACAGAGAGAACGAGGGCGATTTAATTATGGCGGCTGAAAAAGTTACAGCTGAGGCCATTAATTTTATGGCTACGCACGCCAGAGGACTTATTTGTATGCCATGCGCCCCTGAAATAGCTGATCGTTTACAATTTGGACCTATGGTTGCTAATAACACTGATAATCATGAAACGGCTTTTACAGTATCTATTGACCACAAAGAAACAACTACAGGAATTTCTGCCTTTGAGCGTGCTCTTACTATTAAAAAATGTGCCGATGATGAAGCGGTAGCTACAGATTTCAGACGTCCTGGTCATGTTTTCCCTTTACGCTCCCGTGTAGGAGGAGTTATGCGCCGCATTGGTCACACGGAAACAACTACTGATTTGTGTACTTTAGCAGGATTAAAACCCATAGGTATCTGTTGCGAAATAATGAGTGAAGATGGAACTATGGCAAGAACACCGGAACTAAAAAAATTTGCCGAGAAGTTTGGCTTAACTTTTATTACAGTGGAGTCTTTAGTTGCTTATCGTAAAAAAAATGAAAAAATGGTTCATCGTATTGCTAATGCCGCACTACCTTCTAAATATGGTGATTTCCGGGCTATTGGCTATGAAAATAGTCTGGATAATTATTGTCATGTAGCGTTAGTTAAAGGTGACGTAAGTGGTAAAAAAAATGTATTGGTCAGAGTTCATTCTGAATGTTTAACCGGGGATGCTTTTGGATCTTTACGTTGCGATTGTGGTGACCAATTGGCGGCAGCTATGCGTATGGTAGAAGCAGAAGGTTGCGGGGTTGTCCTTTACATGCGACAAGAAGGCAGGGGCATTGGCCTTGCTAATAAATTAAGGGCTTATGAATTACAAGATCAAGGAATGGATACCGTGGACGCTAACATTAAATTAGGGTTTGCTCCTGATTTGCGTGATTATGGTATCGGAGCCCAAATATTGGCGGATTTAGGCTTAACAAGCATTCGTCTTATTACCAATAATCCGGCAAAGCGTGCCGGCTTGTCCGGATATGGTATTACAGTTACAGAGAGTGTTCCTATCATCATAAAAGACAATCCTTATAATCATGCTTATTTAATTACGAAAGAAGAACGCATGGGACATAAATTAAATGAAACAAAAAAAATGGAGGTAATTAGATGAAAACTTTAGAAGGCAAGTTACAGGCAGAGGGTTTAAAAGCAGCGATTGTGGTTTCACGTTTTAACGAATTTATTACATCAAAGTTATTGGGCGGGGCAACAGATATCTTGTTACGTCATGGTGCTAACGCTGAAGATATTACTATTGCCTGGGTTCCCGGTGCTTTTGAGATTCCTTTAGCCGCACAAAAATTAGCAATGAGTAAGAAATTTGACACAGTTATTTGTTTAGGTGCCGTTATTAGAGGAGCAACCTCCCATTACGACTATGTATGTTCTGAAGTATCAAAAGGCATAGCTCATGTTTCTTTGGAGACAGGCGTGCCAGTAGCTTTTGGAATTTTAACAACTGAAAATATTGAACAAGCCGTAGAACGTGCCGGAACAAAAGCAGGAAATAAAGGTGCTGATGCTGCAGTTAGTGCTATTGAAATGGTTAATTTATTGAAAAATATTTAAAGAGGTAAAATATGAAAAATATTTTAGTGAAAGGCACTATTGAAGGTGTTCGCATTTATGCTTTGTGCACTACGGAATTAGTGCAGGAATTAAACCTTATTCATGGCTGCTCGCATTTGGCTATTGCAGCCCTAGGAAGAGCTGCAAGCGGAGCACTGCTTATGGCGGCGACAATGAAGGATGATGCGCGTATCACTCTGCGCTTTAGTGGGGATGGTCCCTTGGGCGAAGTGGTTGCGGATGCTAAAGGCAATTGTGTTCGTGGTTATGTAGACCATCCGCAAGTATGTTTGCCAATAAAAAATGGCAAGTTGGATGTGGGGGGAGGAGTAGGCCAAGGAAATATTATTGTCACACGTTATTTGCATAACGCGGAACCTTTTAATGGTTATTGCGAGTTAGTAAACGGTGAAATAGCAACAGACTTGACCAATTACTTATATACGTCTGAGCAGATTCCTACAAGTGTGGCCCTAGGTGTTTTGGTAAATCCGGAAGGGACGGTTATCGCAGCCGGGGGATATTTTCTCCAAGCAATGCCTGATGCAGACGATGAAGTTTTAAAGCAATTGGAGAACAATATAGTTACTTTGCCTTATGTCACTGAATTATTAAATGCAGGTAATACACCAGAGGAAATTATCAAAAAAATAGGCAAGGGATTTAAGGTAAATATCAATGAAAGCTTGCCTGTTAAATTGCAATGTAATTGTACAAGAGAAAAAGTTGCCGGTATGTTGGCGGCATTGTCGGATAATGACCTAGAAGAAATGAAGCATGATGAAGTTACAGAAGTGCATTGTCATTTCTGCAACAAATCTTATAAATTTACAAAAACCGAATTAAATGCTCTGAAAAAATAAACATATAATTCTCTTGACTAAACGAACAAGTGTTTGTATAATAAGCATAGAAATTAATTTAGCATAGAATACGGAGGAATTATCGATGGAAATGGATAAGACGAAGGCTATTGA
>JAAYAE010000191.1 GCA_012719555.1 Acholeplasmataceae bacterium
TGAGAAAAATAATATAATAAAAATAAGCTAAGGATGTATATTGATTTAAACCAAACTTGGAAGAGGTGCTTGTTATGGGAATGTTAACCGGAGTTACAGTATTGGATCTATCTACTGTTATTGCAGCACCATTTGCTGCTGGTTTGATGGCGGATTTTGGTGCAGAAGTTATTAAAATTGAAATGCCTAATGGAGGAGATCCTTTTAGGCGCCTAGGACCCTTTCATGGAAAAGATGCTATGCGTTTTGCCTGTATGGGCCGTAATAAGAAATCCGTTACTTTGGATTTGCGGACAGAAAAAGGCAAAGAGATGTTTCTCAAGATGGTAGAAAAAACAGATGTTATTATCGAAAACTTTCGCACAGGGACTTTGGATAAATGGGGCATAGGATATGACAAAATGAAAGAAGCCAATAAAGATATCATCCTGAGCCATGTTACAGGTTATGGACAAACAGGACCTTATGCAAAATTGCCGGGTTTTGGCACTCCTGTTACAGCCTTTTCAGGGATGACTTATATAACCGGCTATCCGGATCGCCCGCCGGTAAGTCCTTCTTTTTCATTGACTGATTATATAGCAGGTTTATATACCTGTATGGGTACTATGATGGCCTTATATCACAGAGATGTTTTGCATGGTAAGGGTCAGGAAGTAGATGTGAGTCTTTATGAAAGTGTATTTCGCTTTATGGAAATACTTTGTGCAGATTATGATAAGAATGGCATTATACGTGAGCGCAAACCAAAGCTTAGCGGGACTTCAAGCCCCGGTGGAACTTATGAAACAAAAGACCACAAATGGGTGGTTTTGGTTTGCAGTACCGATCGCACCTGGGAGTATCTGACTACGGCTATGAACAAGGAGGAGTTAAGAAGTAATCCTCATTTTAATACAATGAAGAACCGTGTTGCCAACGATCCTGAACTAGATGCAATTGTAAGTGCTTGGATTGGCAGTTATGATTATAAGGATTTAAAGGCTATTGTAGATAAAGAAGGTGTACCAGTTAATCTTATTTACAGTATTAAAGACATTTTTGAAGATCCTCAGTATGCTGCTCGTCATGATGTGGTGGAAATGGAACATCCTCAATTAGGGACTATTAAAATGCCTGGTATTGCACCTGTGTTTAGCGAAACTCCGGGGGAGATTAAATGGGTTGGTCCAGAGTTAGGTGCTCACAACGCTGAAGTTTATAAAGCATATCTCGGTTTAGAAGCTAGTGATTTGCAAGCTTTGAAAGCGGAAGGAGTAATCTAAATGGACTTTGCGAATTTACCTGAAAGTATAACTATTTGCGAGGTAGGGCTCAGAGATGGTTTGCAAAATGAAAAGACTTTATTAACCACGGAAGAGAAGATTTGTCTGGTTAATGACATGTCGGAGGCTGGGTTTAAAGTTATTGAAGTTGGATCCTTTGTGAGTCCCAAGGCAGTAGAGCAAATGGCTAATACAGATGAAGTTTTTAAAGGTATTAAAAAAGTAGATGGGGTAGAATATCGTGCTCTCATTGCTAACACTAAAGGAGTAGATAGGGCAATAAACTGTGGCTGCACCAAGGTGAAGCTGAATGTTTCTGCCAGTGTATCTCACAATCTAGCTAATTTAAATAGGACTCCTGCCCAGACAGTGGCGGGTTTTGGGGAAGCGGTTGCCAAGGCTAGGGAGGCTAATATAGATATTTCCGGTTCTATATCCATGAGTTTTGGTTCACCATGGGACAAAGAAATACCGATTAAAAATGTACGTGATATTGTTGAGGCTTACCTAGCAGTGGGAGTGAAGGAAATCTCTCTTTCTGATGCTTCGGGAATGGCCTATCCTAAGCAAGTGCATGCTATATGCACGGAAATGCTAGGAGCTTATCCTGAGGTAAATTGGTGGCTTCATTTCCACAATACTCGTGGTATGGGTATGGCCAATATCATGGCCGGTATGCTTAGCGGCTTTACTAAGTTCGATACTAGTTTTGCGGGTGCAGGTGGATGTCCTTTTGTGCCGGGGGCAGCCGGTAACGTAGCTACGGAAGACGTGGTGCATATGTGCGATGAATCTGGTATAGCTACAGGTATTGACTTGGACAAGACTATTGCCATTAGTAAGAAAATCGTAGCAATTCTGGGTCATTCTACGGACAGCTACATCCTTCGGGCAGGAAAATCCAAGGATCTTATTAGAGAACTTCCAACGGGGCAAATAAAGAACCAAACACAAGTGAAAAGATAATTTGTGATAAGACGTGCGCCAGTGGATAGCGGGGTACGTCTTTTCATTTTCTATGGTGTTAAGAGGCACGTAAGTGTGTTAAAATAGCGTCATAGAGAACAAAGCGAGGTAGTAATATGGATGAGCGAGATTGGCAAATAATTAAAACTTTATACGAAGAAAAAAATATTACTAAAACAGCAAGAATACTATACCTGTCACAACCGGCCCTTACTACACGTATTAAGCAAATTGAAAATCACTTGGGAATCACTCTTATCTATAGAGGAAACAAGGGGATTACTTTTACTAGTGCAGGGGAAAGAGCGGCAATTTTCGCTCTGAAAATTTTGAACGAAATTAGTACGTTCAAAGAAGAACTAGCAAATCTGGGAGATGAAATTGGCGGTATATTGCGGATAGCGGCACCAAGTATTTTGGCATCTTACTATCTTCCCCAGCTTTTAAGTAAGTTTCAAGAACTGTACCCCAAGGTAACCTTCGATATTTCCATAGCACCAAGCAGCAAAGTGCTGGGACTTATGAATTCCAAAGCACTACATTTTGGCTTTTTGCGTAATGACTTCGGGTGGGATGAGCATGCGAAGTTATTATTGACTACAAACTATGTTTGCGCGGTAGCGACCAAGCCCTTTAAACTAGAAGATTTACCGGATATGACTCGTATTGATTATGATACAGAAGTTTATTATAGAACATTTCTGGATGCTTGGTGGAATGATAACTTTAAGGTTCCTCCTAAGATTGGTATGCAGGTAAGCAATTTAGATTTGAGTAAGGAAATGGTCTTTAAGGGTTTAGGCTATGGACTTTTACCTTCGATCCTAATAGATGATAAACCAGGATTATACTCTATACCCTTGTGTGATAAAAGGGGTAAGTTATTGGCCCGTAATACTTGGCTAATATATAAGAGTGGTATTCTTGATATGAAGCTATCAAGAACATTTTATGAATTTGTGAAGGAGTGCGACTTCGGGAAGTGTTTATATAAGGGCGAAGGAAAAAAAGAAAAATAAACCTAGTATTTTCCAATATCAGGTGAATTATAGAAGATTTTTGTGTAGCGGCACAAACTAAAAAGGGGCTGTAACGAAATAGCCCAAAAGAAATAGCGTGTCCGAATTCGGGCACGCTATTTTTATAAGCAAAAAGGACCCCGAAGGATCCCTTTAGCTGGTATAATTTTGTTATGATAAGTAAGAAAACCAACCTTAAAAATTATAACAGAATACAGGCTCCAAGGCAAATTATTTTGCCATTGGATTTCGGGTTAATGATCAATGAAAATGAACCGGTCAGGCTACTGGATGCAGTATTGGAGGAACTCGACTATACCGAGCTGCTGCATCTATATTCTCCTAAAGGGAGAAAATCTGCAGTTAGCCCCGTTCTTTTCTTCAAGGTTTTTGTCTTTGGAATGCTGGAAGGAATATATTCTCTCCGCGGCTTACAAAGACAATGCGATGTCAACCTCCAGTACAAATGGCTGCTTCAGAGCTTTAGAGTCCCCAGCCATATGGCTTTTGGTCGGTTCTTTAAGCGCCTGACAGTCCCGGTGTTAAACAACCTATTTGCGCAATTCATTAAAGTGCTTTCCGAATACGATTCTATTACGTTTGAAGAAGCATTCATAGATGGTACAAAAATTGAAGCAAATGCCAACCGTTATACTTTCGTATGGAAAAAGAACGTTATTAAATCTTTGGGAAAGCTAAAAGAGAAACTGTCTGCAGTATGCCAAAAACTTTTGGCATTAACAGGCGTTGACGCTTCCGCCCTAGGTGATACAGCACTTTTAGACTATTTATCCAAAGAATGCAGAGACAGTGATATTGCATTCGTGCATGGTACAGGAAAACACAAGCATCCTCTGCAAAGGATTCATGAAGAGTGTGAATCTGTCGTTGAAAAGCGCCTTGAGTATGAAGCGCATCTGGGAATTATGGGAGAACGGAACAGTTATTCCAAAACAGACAACGCCGCAACCTTCATGAGGATGAAAGAAGACCATATGGGCAATGGGCAGCTTAAACCTGCTTACAATGTGCAATTTGCTGTGCAAAGCGAATATATTTTAGGTGTTGGCATATTTGCCAACCCTAACGATACAAGAACATTAATCCCCTTTTTACAGCAGTTGGAAATATTACACGGAAGAAAAATTGAGCATGTAGTGGCAGATGCGGGCTATGACAGCGAAGAAAATCTTGCCTGGCTGGACAGAAACGGATATCTTACTGTCATTAAGCCTAAAACATACGAAGTGAATAAAAAAAGAAGCTATGCCGAACAGATAGGCAGAGCTGAGAACATGCAATATGATGAGGCTAAAAATGAATATATATGTGCCAAAGGACGCAGACTAAGATATGCTGGTACGACAACTAAGAAGAACAGTTCAGGATACATGAGGGAAAGCAAAGTATACCAGTGTTCCAACTGCAATTACTGCAGCAAACGCAGTGAATGCCAGAGAAGTGTTGCAGAACACGGACCAATGCAGAGCAAGAGGATATTTATTGCAGATAATTATTTAAAACTACAAGAAAAGAACATGCAGTTATTTTCAAGCCCTAAAGGTATACTATTGAGAATTAACCGTTCCATACAAGTAGAAGGAAGCTTTGGGGTTATGAAAGAAGATTTTAAATACAAGAGAATTCTAAGGCGGGGAAAAGAAAA
>JAAYAE010000192.1 GCA_012719555.1 Acholeplasmataceae bacterium
ATTCCATACCTGCAACCAACGAAGTTACTGTTTGAGGTACATTTAGAATCGTCAATACGAACCCAAATAATGTTGCACCTATCATAATTGCAAAAATCATGGAAGTGGTTTTTATAGTATCGTTTAAAATAGCTGGCATATCTGAAAGTTTTAAGGTCTTGTAAATAAAAAAAGTTATAAATAAACTAAATACTGTGCCTATAGCCGCTGCTTCTGTTGGCGTAAAAGCTCCTGTATAAATACCGCCGACTACTAATACCGGCAACATAAGGCCCCAGAAGGTTTTTTTCAAAGCCGCCATACGTTCTGCAATAGGTGCCTTGGGCTCCAAAGGAAGATTACGGCAGCGATAAACCATAACCGCAATGAACATAAATGTGAGCATTACCCCCGGCACTACCCCGGACATGAATAATTTACCGACGGATTGATCTGTAATCGCGCCATACAAAATCATGGGAATCGAGGGAGGTATGAGGATGCCCAATGTTCCACCTGCTGCTACAGCACCTAAAACAATAGTACGCTCATAGCCGCGGCTAAGCATTTCCGGAATAGCAATTGCACCTATAGTTACCGCGCAAGCAACAGAAGAACCTGTAATAGCGGCGAAAACGGCACAAGCCGCAATCGTTGCTATGCCCAAACCACCAGGATAATGACGCAACCATTTATTTCCCAATTCAAACAAGTCATTACCAACTTTACCGGTAAGCAAAATTTGACTCATCAATATGTATAAGGGAACTGCCGTTAAAACAAAGTCATCTAGAGATTTATAAGCTAAAATAGGTATTTGCGTTAAAGCAGACGCCCCATCCATAAAAACGAACATACCAAATACTCCTACGGCACCAAGGCAAAATGCTACTGGCAAACCAATGGCAATAAGCACTAATAAAAGAATAGTAAACATAATAATCATATTAGGCCACCTCCTTGGAGAACTCACCGGAAGCAAGTTTTTGAACATCTACGAATATAGTCCCTAAAAAATGTAAAAACAATAAACCAATGCCTATTGGTATGGACATTTGGGGAACCCACAAAGGAGTACGCAAAGTATCAGGAGAACGACGGTCCAGCTCATATGACAAAGCAGCCATATCAACTGCTTCAATAAAAAATACTAAACAAAAGATTGCCCCTATTATCGATGCTGCTATTTCCAAAAGGCAACTATTTTTAGGGGAAAGTTTTGATGTGAATATGTCCACTTTAATATGCTTGCCTGCTCCATAAGTTACCGGCATCCCTAAAAATCCTGCAATGAGCACACAATATATAGACAACTCCATTGACCATTCTGTTGGGGCGTTAAAAACTCCACGCATAATGACTTCATAAAAAACCATTAGTGCCGGCACAAATAAAAGTATCCCGGCAAAAACTCCTACAACATCAGTAATTTTTTGTAAAATTATTCCATATAAAAATATTGCCTTTTTCAACCTTCACAACTCCCTATATTGAAAAGAATACCGCCACCCTAAGGCAGCGGCCTTTAAATTATTCTTTGGTACAAATATCAATTAACTCTTGTCCCAGCTTACCTGCATGTTGAATGAAAATATCCCAGCAAGGTTTAGTTGCTGCTTGCCAAATTCCTACCTCTGAGG
>JAAYAE010000193.1 GCA_012719555.1 Acholeplasmataceae bacterium
ATTCCACACTGTCTGTAATAAGTAGAGAACCATTTAAAAAGAACATAATGAATACAGCGGCACACCAAAATATGAGCCAATTTCTTTTAGACATAAAAATCCCCCGATAAATACATATTTTTTACTATCTTTCCAATATAATACCATAAATGGAAAATGTAGCAAAGAAATTTTCTTATTTATCGGGGGTGTATTTTATTTTTACTAAATCACAGGTTCCTCTACAGCCTTACGAGTCGGGACTAAAATATAGGTAACACCATAAGTTACTATACAAAATAGCCATTCAGCATAAATAACATGGGGTAAAAACCTTATAGCCGGTACCAACTGCCATACGACCAGTACAATTAGACCAACCAACAAAGTATTGAATCCGGCCGCCTTGCAGGTGTATTGAGGAAAGAATAAGGCAATGATAACAATAACACTGAAAGCTGCTGTTAAGGACAACCCCACCATAATAGTTCCCAAAATACCTGACACACTCATAGCCATAAACACGGTCAAAGCACCCGAGACCACAACGCTTAAACGCATCATGGACAATTGTTTAGCCTCTGTGCAATTAGGATTTATGAATTTTTTGTAAATATCATTAGAGAACATAGTTCCTGCACTTAACAATAAATTACAGGCTGTAGAAACATCAGCCGCCCACAAAGCAGCTAGAGTAACTCCAGCTAAAATTGGTTGCAAACCAACAATAACTTGTGGTAAGGCAAGTGCTGCTTGAGCATCAGGATAAGTAGCTTTAGCTACAATACCTAAAAGTGCTGCCATAAAACCAATGGGGATCATCAAAATTCCACCCCAAATAAACCCTTTACGAGCAATAGCGGCTGTTTTTGCTCCCAAAGAAATCTGAATAATACTTTGCAAGGATAGATTTACTGTTATTAAAACTATAATCCACGTTATTATTCCTTTGGCACCAACACCGGCAATGGGGTCAAACCACGGAACATTCGTAGGTAATTTAGCTAACAAATTACCCATACCGCCAATATTAGTTAATTGAATTACAGTGGCAACTGTAATTCCACCATAAATCAGAATTATATTTAATACATTTGCTAAACTGGCAGACCACATACCTCCAATAAAGGTAATGCCAATAAACACTATGGCACTTATTAGCATGCCGGCACGAAAATCAAATACATCCGGCATAATAGCATGCAAAATACTCCCGCCTGCTATATATTGTAAAGATATAATAACTAATTGAATAACAATCTGACAAATAACTCCTAAAACAACGGCTTTACTATCATGGTAGCGTGCAATAAGTTCAGAAATGGTAGTTATTTTGGCTTCGCGATAACGTTTAGCCAAAAAAGCACCCATAACAATGGCTCCTATGCCCCAAGCAATAGTATACCAACCGGCAGAAAGACCTACTTTAAAAGCCTGCTCCGACACTCCTATAGTAGACGCCCCTCCTACAGCAAGACCGATAATTGTAACTCCAATAAGTGGCGCGGATAGTTTCCTGCCAGCCAAAGCAAAATTCTCCGCAGTTCCTTCACTACGTTTTTTTGCATACCAGCTAATTGCAAAAAGAGCTATGATGTACAAAACTAAAATAGCAAGTGAAATTGACATTTTTACCTACCTCCAGTATAAAATTATTTAAACCTAGTTCGGAAGGATTTTCGGGTAAATAAAAAGCCCTTCCTGTTTTCAACAGAAAGGGACGAATAATTCGTGGTACCACCCTAATTGACACAAAACACCAAAAAAAAAGCACCCGGCTCTGGGACGAACATTAGCCGCGGTACCACCCATTTGGAATGCATTGCATCCACTCAACTCCTTAACGCGGAAAACGATCTGACCTACTAGAATTCAGTCGATAGCTCAAGAGTGAACTTCATATGTCGCTTCGTTACCGGCTCTCACTATCCCGGCTCGCTTTAAACTCCCCAAACAAACTACTTTTCTCTTTCATTGCTGTGCCAATATGAATTTATGTGTAAATTATAGCACTCTATGGAAAAAAGTCAAGGAATTTATAGTTGACAAAAACAGGTATTTAACTATATAATATCCCTTGTTAAGTTGTGACTCTGTAGCTCAGCTGGATAGAGCGTTTGGCTACGAACCAAAAGGTCGCGTGTTCGAATCACGCCAGGGCCACCAAGTTTAAATTAGGTGCATGCTTTTGAAAAAAAGCTGCGCTTTTTTTATTTTCTTTTTAGGGATTTAAAGTCCAATGCTTTAACTATGTTAGAGACAACAATCTTAAGTAACATTTTGTTGCATTGACAGCCGGCAGCCCTTTCGTTACAATTAGTATGTAACACGATGTAAACAAAATTATTTTTGGAGGTAAAAACATGAAAAAAGGAACTTTAATAATCATTGCCGTTATCGTGATAATTATTGGAATGGCTTTCGGTAGCTACAATGGTCTGGTTACTATGAACGAAAATGTAACTACAAAATGGAGCCAAGTAGAAAACCAATTGCAACGCCGCAGCGACTTGATTCCTAACTTAGTGAATACAGTTAAAGGTTATGCTTCCCATGAAACAGATGTTTTCAAATAAGTATCTGATGCCCGCGCTAGATTAGCAGGAGCTTCTACTGTTGCTGACAAAAGTGCAGCTAATGGGGAATTAAGCGGAGCGCTTTCTCGTTTGCTGGCTATTTCTGAAAATTATCCTGATTTAAAATCTAACCAAAACTTTGCACAATTACAAGATGAATTAGCCGGGACAGAAAACCGCATTGCGGTAGCTCGCAAAGATTACAATGAGGCTGCACAATCCTACAACACTAAAATAAAATCTGTTCCTACTGTTTTCTTTGCCGGTATCTTCGGCTTCCAACCTAAAGATTATTTTAAGGCAGACGAAGGTTCTAAAGCTGTTCCTCAAGTTAAGTTCTAATTAGTATTTTAGCAATAAGCGTATAATGTTAGGAGATAAACCATGAAGAATTTACTGGCTCTATTTCTCTTAACCTTGCAGCTAATATTTTCCTGGAGCCCTCTTGGGCAGGCACAAACGAGTATTCCACCAAAACCTGCCACCAGTATATACGTTCAAGATTATGCCAAGGTTTTGAGTCCTCAAACCAAAGCAACCATTAATGCCTATAGCTCAGCCATTGCCGATAAAACTAAGGCCCAGATCGTGGTAGTAACCATACCAACTTTAGACGGAGCCGCATTGGATGATTTTTCTTTGGGCTTAATGCGTAAATGGGGTATTGGTGACAAAGAAAAAAACAATGGTGTGTTGCTCTTGGTCGCAGTACAAGATAGACAATCCAGAATTGAAGTTGGTTATGGTTTAGAGGGTGCTCTACCTGATGGGCTAACCGGTCGTATCCAAGACCAAGCTATGCTCCCCCTATTCAAGCAAGGTAATTATGATAAAGGAGTAATGCAAGGCTATTCAAGCATCGTCAATACCGTTATTAAAGAATACAAACTAACTACAGACGATTTAAAAGTTGGTCGCATAGCCTCTGGGCAACAAGAACCTCAGGGCAATAATTTTGCCATGGCTCTTGCGGCATTGCCTTGGTGGGTTAAGCTGCTCCTGTTCATCGGGTTCGCAGGTCTGCTTATTGTTGACCAAGTATTTTTTGGTGGCATGATATTGAGCACAATATTAATG
>JAAYAE010000194.1 GCA_012719555.1 Acholeplasmataceae bacterium
GATAACGGTACAACCGTTACCAATGTGTCGGCGGCAGGCAGCTTAGCCTACGACGGCTCTGGGATTACAACTAAAACTAATGCCGGTACATATAATGACGTGCTGAGCGCCAGCGGCTTGGATTTGAAGAACTACAAGGTTGATTACGTAACCGGGGATATGACTGTTAACAAAGCCCAACTTACATTTGCGGTGGATCCAAAAACTAAAACATACGGGGATACAAATCCTGACCTTACAGGCAGTTTTGATACTACGGTATCAGGGTTTAAAAATGGGGATGAAATTAATCTAGGTACAGATGGCAAGATTTCCTCAATTCAACTAAATGACAATGGTCAGGCCACCATAACTGATAAATCTTCTTCTCAAGTAAGTGGATTTAACATTACTACTGATGCTACACAGTACAGTAATGTTGGCAAGTATGATATTAATGGGACTGGGTTTGCGTTGACCAATTATGATGTAGCTTATAAACAAAATGTACTAACTATTAATAAAGCACCACTTACATATACGGTAGATGACCTGACCAAGATTTATGGTGAAAATCCATTGTACGCCGGTACATACAGTGGATTGAAAGGTACGAATGATACAACTGTTTTAGGTGGATTGACTCCAAGTATTACCGGTGCTAACCAGACTAGCTCAGTGGGGACCTATGATTTAACGGCCAATTTTGCTGATATTATTACTCAATTTAGTAACTATGATTTGACCACTAATAGTGGAAAGTTAACTATTACACCAGCGAATTTAAACTTTACGGCTGATGGTGGGCGTGATTATGGTATTAATTCTAGCGTTAACGACTTTACATATACGCCTACTAAAGGTGTTGCCGAATCCGCGGAAGCCAGCACTGCTAACGATGGTAAGTTGAAATCCTGGGACAGTAGTTCTGCTAGCAATTTGTCAACCCTAGAAGGGTTTGCAAAAAATGGAACTGATGCATTAATTTTGTGGACTACGGATAAAAACGGTAATAGAACGCAAATTGGTAAAGTTACTTCTGTTAAATTTGATAGTAATAACAATATAGTTGGGTATGAATTATTAGATGGTAGTTTCACAAGAGATAACAGTACTTGCCAACTTGGAAGTCTGAATTATAACTGGATTTTTACCGGTGGAAGTTATAAAATTAGCGAACTTCCTATACCGGGTGAGACACCTTATCAGACAGTCGTACGCGATAGCAACACCATAGGTGGCTATCGTACTGTACAAGATAGAACCAGCATTTTATTTTTAAGAGTTATTGATAGTGGAATAAATATTGCGGGGGATAGTTTGAAAGTAGATGATGTATTGAAATATACCATTTAGTAAGCAGCAAAAAGGGGAGGTATCTCCAGCACATAATTTTTGTGTTGAAGATGCCTCCCCTTTTGTTTGAAATTTAAAGTTTGACTGTAAGAACAGCTATTGTTATACTTTTACTATCTATTACATAAGGGAAGAGGATATACACAATGCATTTAAAAAACAGGCGTTTAGCCATTATTGCAACCATTATCATAGTAGTACTTAGTTATATGACCTATAAATATATCTTGGCGGATCAATTAGGCAGCAATTCTATAGATAATTTATCGCGTTCTGACCGTTTGAATTTGAAAAAAAATATAGTAGTAATGGGAGTAGATAAACGTGACGGCGATGTAGGCCGCTCGGATACCCTTTTTGTAGTTATGTTTGATGCTAAAAATAATCATGCGTCTCTACTATCTATACCACGTGACACAATGGTTAAGATCCCAAAAAATGGTTGGGATAAGATAAATCATGCGTATGCTTATGGTGGACACAAAATGACAGAGCAGACCGTAGAAGAATTTTTGGGTATTCAAATCAATAACTATGTGGTTATTGATTTCAAGGGTTTTGTAAACATTATAGATGCTATTGGAGGCATAGATATTGATGTAGAAAAGGATATGTATTATTCTGATCCATATGACGATGATGGATTGGTTATTGATCTTAAAAAGGGAAAACAACATTTAGATGGCAAGAAAGCTATTGAATATGTTCGCTATCGTGATGAAGAAGGGGATATTGGACGTATTAAGCGGCAGCAGAAGTTTATCGCTGCAGCATACGATAAGATTACCAGTGCCCAAATACTATTGAAAGTACCGGGATTGGTAAAAGAAATTATGTCCATGATTAAGACAGATATGTCCCTAAGCGATATGGCTACCTTGGCTAAAGCTATGCATACAGAGATGAAAGCAAGCGGTGGGTTAGCTATGGCTACTGTACCAGGTGAACCAGCTTATATTGAAGATATCAGCTATTGGATTCCCGATATGACGGATTTACGTGCGCAAATGGTTACTATGCAAGGTGCTACTATGAACTCCAAGTATCGCTTAGCTGCAGAGCGGTATGAAGATGAATATACAAAACTGTTGCAAGTTCCAACAGAAGGAGAAAAGTCTGAAGGCGCAGATAAAACCGTCAAAATTATAAAAAAACCTACCAGTAAAGAACTGCAAAATGCCGTTAAGATAGCACAGGAAACTGACAAAAAACTTTCTGGTACCAAGGCAGAAGATTCAGATAGTAAGACGGAAAAAGAAACTGGTACAAAAATAAACAATCAAGAAGTTACTAAACCAAGCACAACACAAGCCCCTGCAGAAAAAGCAGTGCGTGTGCAAATCATTAATTGTAGTGGAAATCCTGAATATACAGATAAAGTTGTTTCATTGGCGCGTAGTGCTGGTTTAGTCGTAACAGGTACAGGTTCTGGAGAGATTATTGCTAATACTCAGGTGGTGTCATCTTCCTCAGCAGGAACTATTATTAGTAAACTAGCTGACTTACCTTTCCGTTATGCCTTGAGAGTAGTAAGTAACCCAAATGCCGGAGTTGAAGGGACTATTTATATTGGAGAAGACTTTAATTAATAGCCAAATTTCTCTAAAAAGTAATATTTTTTACACAAAAGGGCTTGCATAATGTATACAAGAATGCTACAATTAGCTTGTAAGAATTAAATAGCCCCTCATTTGGCCCTTCATAGTAAGGGCTTTTTTTTTGCCTCATATCTTTTTGACCATACAGTCACAGCGTGTTATAATAACTAAATCCACGTAAGTAGTTAAGAATTAAGAATTAAGAATGAGAAGTGAATACGAATGGTAATAAATGAAATTGAAGATGCAGGTAAAAATATACTAGGGTATGAGCCTATAAACAAACTGCTTAAAATGTTTGCAGGCCCGGCCATAATTTCTATGCTGGCTAGCTCCCTTTATAATATTATTGATCAAATTTTTATTGGGCACGCAGTAGGATATTTGGGTATTGCGGCTACAACTATTGCCTTTCCTATAGTCACCATAGTTATGTCGGTTGGTACATTATTGGGGGTAGGAGGTAGTGCTTTTGCTGCCATTAAATTAGGCGAAGGGAATAAAAAAGACGCTGAGCGTATCCTTAATACTGTTGCAGGCGTACTTTTAGTAGTCAGTCTTTGTCTAGTAGTGCTTGGGCTTTTATTTTTAGAACCAATATTGACACTATTTGGTGCTACTGATGCTACTATGCTTTGTAGCAAGCAATTTGGCGGAGTTATGATTGCAATCATTCCACTTACAACATATGTCATAGCTTTAGCAAATATGGCGAGAACAGACGGTAATCCTCGTTTATCCATGCGGGCATTGGTAGGCGGAGTAATAATAAATATAATACTAGCGCCTATTTTTATTTTTAGGTGTGGCTGGGGAGTTTTAGGCGCAGCTCTAGCAACTGCTTGTGCACAAGCATTCTCTGTTTGTGTTTTAGTTTGGTATTTTACAAAATGTGGTAAAATGCGTTTTAATAAATATGATTTTTTTCACCCACACAGAGTACTTTTGAATAGAGTGATGGCAATAGGAGCTTCTAGCGGTTTGGTACAGATTAGCGCTACTATATTGCAAATAGTTTTGAATAATTCCCTATTATATTATGGAAACCTAGAGACTATTGGAGGGGACGCCGCTATTGGAGCTATGGGCATTGTAATGAAGGTAAATATGGTATTTATTTCTATATGCATTGGCATTGGCATTGGAGCTCAGCCTATTGTGGGATTTAATAGGGGGGCGGAACAATATAAACGGGTTAAGACTGTTTACAAAACGGCGGCTAAATGGGCTACATTGATTACCTGTATTGGTTGGTCTTGTTGTATGTTTATGCCTCATGCTATCTTACAGATTTTTGGTAGTGGCAGTTCCCCAGGGTTTTTAAATTTTGCTACAGATTGCATGCGTTTATTTTTAGGTGGCGTGTTTACAGCGGGGTTCCAGATTATTTCTACAAGTTATTTCCAAGCAACAGGACAGCCGCTTAAAGCTTCAATATTATCTCTTATGCGGCAATTTATCTTGTTGATACCATTAATAGTTATGCTGCCTATATGGTTTGGCCTCTATGGAATTTTATATGCAGGAGTTATTGCAGATTTAATATCGGCTACATGTGTTTTTATCTTTATTTATAGAGAAATGAAAAAATTGGATAAGTTAATAACTGCATAAAAGATAACATTAAAAGAGAAATCCCCTGAGCATAAATTTTTAATTAGGCTCAGGGGATTATTTCTTTAAATTTTAATGTTATTCTTTTTTCGTGACTTTTTTCAGACTAAGGCCTATACGATTGCGTTGTTCGTCAATACTTATAATAATCGGTTCAATAATA
This sequence comes from Acholeplasmataceae bacterium, assembly GCA_012719555.1. Taxonomy (GTDB): domain Bacteria; phylum Bacillota; class Negativicutes; order Acidaminococcales; family Acidaminococcaceae; genus JAAYAE01. The sequence continues at coordinate 4,711 of JAAYAE010000194.1, forward strand.
TCACCTACAGAAACTACATCCAAAGGATGTTTAAAATATTTTGTGCTAAGTTCTGATTTGTGGATTAGCCCACTGACTTTCAAGCCAATATCTACAAAAACTCCAAAGTCCACGACATTTTGGACTGTGCCTAGCACCTTGGTACCAATGGCTAAATCAGAAAGCTTGGTAACTTTCTTGCGACTCATGGGAGCAGGAGAATCTTCTCTAGGATCACGGCCGGGCTTAGAAAGAGCAGATAAAATGTCAGTTACAGTAGGAATGCCGGCATTTAATTTAAGGGCTAAAATTTCCGGATTAGCCTGAGCAGCAGCAGTTTGCACAGAGGAACTGTTGGCAGAAAAATCTTTTAGCGTAAAACCTAATTCGTTTAAAATAGCTTCTGCCAATTTGTAACTTTCCGGATGGACCGAAGTATTATCTAAGGGGTTCTTACTATTTTGAATGCGGAGAAAACCTGCACATTGCGTAAAGGCGGCAGGACCTAAACGAGCAACTTTTAATAGTTCTTTTCTATTTGTGAAACGGCCATTCTCACTGCGATAGGCAATGATATTTTTTGCTACGGGAGCACTTATTCCGGCCACATAGGTTAAAAGCGCAGGTGAGGATGTATTTAGTTCTACGCCTACATGATTAACGCAGGATTCTACAACGTTACCTAATGTTCCAGTCAATTCTTTTTGGTTGACGTCATGTTGGTACTGTCCAACGCCAATAGCTTTGGGCTCAATTTTTACTAATTCTGCTAGGGGATCTTGTACACGGCGGGCGATAGAAACAGCTCCACGGATAGAAACATCAAGTTCCGGTAATTCTTCCCGAGCAAGTTTGGAAGCAGAATATACGGAAGCTCCAGCTTCACTGGTAATAACATATGCCATATTTAGCTTATGTTTTTCTATCATTTGTGCTGTAAATTCTTCAGTTTCGTAGGAGGCAGTTCCATTACCAATAGAAGCTAAAGTAACATTATTATCTTTGACCATTTTTAAAAAATCAGCTTCAGCCTGTTTATTTTGTCGCTCGCTACCGGTAATGTTTAACACCCCAATTGATAAAATATCACCCTGTGGACCAACTACTGCACATTTACAGCCTGTCCTATATCCGGGGTCTAGACCTAAAACAGTATGTCCGCCCAAAGGTTGTTGTAAAAGTAGTTGACGCAGGTTACTGGCAAATACCGCTATAGCTTGTTTTTCTGCTTTTTCTGTTAATTCGCTACGCACTTCTCGTTCTAAAGCTGGAAATATAAGGCGCTTATAAGCGTCCGCTACGGCATTTGTATATAGCTCGGTGAAAGTACCGGATGGTTTTATTTGTAGTTTTCGGCTAATAATACCTAAAATAGCTTCACTTGGTAGATTTAATTTTAGTTTTAGACAGGCTTTATTTTCACCTCTATTAAGTGCCAAAATCCTATGAGGAGGAAGTTGTTTAATTGGTTCAGAATAAGTTTTATACATGAGAAAATCTTTCCCGGTAATATCGTCAACGCATAATTCTGAAGCTAGTTCAGCGTTGCGCCAAAGTTCTTTGCGTACCAAATCGCGAATATCAGCACGGTCTGATATTGTTTCTGCAACAATATCAGAGGCTCCGGCCCACGCCTCTTCCGGGCTATTTACTCCTTTTTCTGCATCCAAATGGTAGGTTGCTAGTACATCTAAGGAAACAAGGGGAGTTCCTTGAGCAATTATTAATTCTGCTAATGGTTCTAAGCCTCTTTCACGTGCAATCATAGCGCGTGTTCGCTTTTTCTGTTTATAGGGTAAATATAAGTCTTCTAATTCCTGTAACTTAGAAGTAGCTTTAATAGCAGTTTCTAACTCTTGAGTAAGCTTTCCCTGAGCGGTAATGGTAGATAAAATTTCTTCACGGCGTTGTGCTAGATTGCGTAAATATTGCGCACGTTCGCTAATATTTCTAATTTGTTCTTCGTCTAGAGAACCGGTCACTTCTTTGCGGTAACGGGAAACGAAGGGAATAGTGTTTCCTTCATCTAGCAACCCTAAGGTAGCAGTTACTTTGTGGGGTGTGATTTTCAGTTCTTTGGCAATAAGGGCAGCAATATCATTCATGCAAAAATACCTGCTTTCTAATAGTGTTTTTACTTTTAAGCTTTTTGTAAGCTAGCCTGCAATTGCATATGTGTAGTACACAATGGCAATAATACTAGGCAAATAACTCGTAACCTTATAAATTCGCTGTAATGTCTAAAAGTCCTGCAAAATAAATATTTGACATATATCGGAGGCTTTATTATAATGAAAAAGTAAGAAAGAATAATTATTATATAAAAATGCAAAAATATTGTAGTAAAAGTTAATTATTACGTAGGGGGTAAGCATATGTTGAAGAGTGTTGAACTAGCGAAAATATTGCGTTCTAATGGTTGTAAAGTAACGCCACAACGGTTGGCGGTCTATGATGCATTGGCAAAAACTAAGGAACATCCTACAGCAGAAGCTGTTTACAAAAAAATAAAACCTATTTATCCTACAATGAGTTTTGCTACAGTATACAAATCAGTAGAAATACTCAATAAATTGAAGGTTATTCAGGTACTGAATACAGGTGAGGATAGTTTCCGCTATGATGCAGATATTAGCGAACATTCCCATATTCAGTGTACAGTGTGTGGCCGGGTAGACGATATAAGGCCGTTGCAAGTAGCGCAGTTGCAAGAAGAAGTTGCCAACGATACCAATTATGAAATAGAAAGTAAGCAATTGTATTTCTATGGTATTTGTCCACATTGCCAAAAAAAACACTAACTGTTGTTTCCAAATAAGGCGCAAACGCTTATAATGTCTTATTTTAATAAGAACGGAGCCTTTATTAAAGCACTGGATATTAA
>JAAYAE010000195.1 GCA_012719555.1 Acholeplasmataceae bacterium
ATTATTTCATAAAGCTTGATGGCATTATCATTTTTACTGTGAACTATTAAATACAAATAATTTGCGTTATTGCTTTTTGCCCACTGAACTATTTCATTAAAAATTGCGGTTCCTAATCCCCTGTTTTGATATTTCTCCTCCACATGAAGTTCATATATTCCCGCATATCCTCGTTCCAAGGTTCCATAGGCGCAGCCAATTACTTTGTTATTCTTTTTTGCTTTAACAAAAATACTTTTATCTGCAATATTTCTTATACCCAGACGATGAACAGCTTTTAACTCTTCTGCCGTTACGCCTGTTAACCTAGTTGATGCTTCCAACCATTCCTCATCAACTTTTGCTATAGTCTCCAATTTTTCTGCAGAACTTATTTTTATATCCGCTAAAGGAACACACATAGTATTTACCGTTTTAATTTTTGCATAGCCACTATTAACCAATATATCGCGCAACTCTTTGGGCATAAATTCAGTCACTTTTACAATAGGAGGAATGGCGTTCAGTTCAAAAATTTTCTCGCATTCCTTGAGCTTTTTGCTAAACTCACTCTCGGAATCGTACTGTAAAGGGCAAATACAATTGGCCCTATAAGTATAACCCGCATTTAACCGCAAAACCCACCCAACAAAAATAAGCGTCTTTATGCTTGGTATGGAATTTAGGAGAAGCTCTTCAATGATTTTAATTTGATTGTTCATGTGTGGTCATCTCAATTTCTATTGAATAAATAATTGTATTTTTACTTTTGAAGTATTCTCTTTAAGTAAGAAACGTCAAGCAAATTTACTTTCTCAAATTTCCCTTTATAAAACACAGCCCAATTGTTGAAAACACAAGGTAATTCCTTTGCTTTTTTTAGTGTATCCACTTCAAAAAAAGATACGGAAACATCATTTATTTCACAATACTCTTTTATCATTTCAATGTTTTGCTGGATATAAGGGCATTGCCTATCATAATAAACTGTTAAAGCATTACTTTCAATTCCTTGCTTTTTAACATTTTGTGCAAACTTCGGCGTTGTTCCATCAAAAGAGAGGGCGAGTAATTCATAGCCATTTTCAGTAGTATCAACAACCTCAAACCCGAATTTCTTCGCAAATGATTGGTCAGAAAACCACGCTTTTTGTTTTTTTGCTCCTAACATACAAACGCCGGATTTTCCCTTTTCTTTAGCATCTGCCAAACAATACTCCAGCAAGGATTTTCCATACCCTTTTCCTTTAAAACTACCGGCAACCCATAAACAATACAGGTAATAGTAATTGTCACCTATTATAGGAACCCATGCTTTTTCAAGCGGAGCATACTCAATAAAAACCGTGCCCTTTGCATTTAACTTTCTAAAAACATGACCTTCCTTTAATCGTTCAGAAAGCCATTGTCGCTTTGCCTCGACACCTTGATGTGGCTTTCTACTGCGTATAATACAACATAAATGCTCATCAGCGATGTTTTCCGTCGTTAAATTTACAAAATCAGTACACATATTTTAATCTTCCTCATTTACATATTTCAATTTATTGGGCTAACCTATTATAAATTTTAGCACATCCACCCTTTTCTCTCAATATAGCTAGGGCGGTCTATAACTTTGTCATTCCTTGTTTGGGCTCTAAGGATATAAAAATACCGATGACACCTGTAGTCCACCGGTAAAATTAACTTATATTGGGTTTATCCTAACATTTAAAAAGGAGTGATATTTCCCCTTCTTATATAAATAATGTTCGTTGTTTTTCAAACTATTTTTTTAATTTTTGTTTTATCCTTGCCATATGACGTTTAGTACCACGGGAAATTGGCTCGTTATCGCCAAATAATTTTTGTGCTCTTTCTATATA
>JAAYAE010000196.1 GCA_012719555.1 Acholeplasmataceae bacterium
CTTAGCTCTTTGCTACAATATGGGGTTTACCGTATTACCGGTGGAAGCGGCATTATATAAAACTGATGTTAAGGGCGCTTTGGCAGCTCAGGATAATAAATATAAGGTGGTAAAAAAACAAAATACGGTTATTACCGTAAAAGGCGCATATTTGCCCCTGGTGGATGTAATTGCTGTTGCCAAAAAGAATGACGAAAAGCAGGCTTGTAAAGACAATAAGCCTAAAGATCCCAGCTATGCTATCATTGAAAAGCTGATTTTGGGTACTGATGGACAAATAGCGGATTTGCCGGTGAATTATAAACAGATCACTATTGCGGGAGAGGGCGAAGTAACCAAAGCCCAAGCTACAGCTTTCATCAAAATCTATAATAATAAACTACCAATTGCCGCTACACCGGGACAAATAGTTGACTATTATTATCGTGAGGCAGGGCGGGAAGGTATCAAATGGGATATGGCACTTTGTCAGGCACTATTAGAAACTGGTTTTTTCAATTTTGGAGGAACAGTAGTACCTGAGCAAAACAATTATTGTGGTCTAGGTACAACTAATGCCACAACTAGGGGTGTTTATTTCTTTACTCCCTTAGAAGGTGTCAGAGCTCATATTCAACATCTTATGGCCTATTCTGTTTTAGCAGCACCCAAGACAAAAATTATAGATCCACGATATTATTTAGTGCATGATGGCAAAAAGAAAACCGGATTTTTCAATTATTGGTCCCAATTAAACGGTAAATGGGCCACTAGCAGTAATTATAGCGAGAAAATAATCGATATTCATGAAAAAATGAAAAAAGTTATATCTGTTGCAGGTAGCGAAATATGGTAAAATGAGATAAGAGGTAGAATAATATGCATATAGTTTTAGTTGAACCGGAAATTCCGGGTAATACAGGTAATATAGCCAGACTTTGCGCAGCAACAGGTTGCCACTTGCATTTGGTAAGACCCTTGGGCTTTTCTGTTGATGAAAAACATTTAAAAAGAGCGGGTTTGGATTATTGGCATTTGGTAGATATTCACTACTACGATTCTGTCTATGAGGTATTAGAGAAATATCCGGATAATCCAAGATTTCTTTTGACTACTCATGCTCATAAATCCTATACAAAGGTAGAGTATGGACCGGATTCTCTTTTGATTTTTGGCCGGGAAACGGCGGGGCTTCCGGAAAAATTCCGTATGGAAAATGAAAAAGACTGTGTAAGAATCCCGATGATTAGTGAAGCGAGATCTCTTAATTTATCAAATTCTGCTGCTATTGTTCTTTATGAAGCCTTGCGTCAAAACGGATTTGATCAGGAGGAGGGCACTATATGATTTGTTTAAAAGAGTTTGAGTTTGATGCGGCCCATTATTTGCCAAATTATCATGGTAAATGTGAACGCTTGCATGGTCATACATACAAATTAGTAGTGCAGGTTGAAGGTCTGCCGGACGCTGAAGGAATGATTATTGACTTTCTACAGCTTAAGAAAATCGTGCAAGACTTAGTGATTAGCAAATTAGATCATTCCTGTATAAACGATCTATTACCACAACCTTCAGCAGAAAACATAGCTGTTTGGGTTTGGCAGCAAATAGAAAAACCATTACACGGTGATAATTATAAGCTTTATGAAGTGCAGGTCTGGGAAACTAAAACCAGCGGCATTATTTATAGGGGGTAGATTATGCTAAAGGATGTACAGGGTGAAGTAGATTCAAGGCAAGTGCCTTTAAAACATGTTGGCATAAAAAATCTGCGCTGGCCAATTATTATGAAAGATAAAACCAAGGGTACTCAGCATACTGTGGCAGAAATAGCCATGGCCGTTGATTTGCCACATGACTTGCGTGGTACGCACATGAGTAGGTTTGTGGAGTGCTTACAAGAACTGGGCACTGTTTCGCCAACCGCGTTAGAAAAAATATTGGATACCTTAAAAGAAAAATTAGTAGCTGAAAAGGCTATGCTGGAAATGAAGTTTCCCTATTTTATAACAAAAGCAGCTCCTGTAACAGGGCAAGAAGCCCTTTTAGATTTGACCTGTAGGTATAGAGCGGAAAAAGGGGAAAATTTCCAGTTGTATGTTTGTGTGGAAGTTCCTATTCATACCTTGTGTCCTTGTTCCAAAGAAATTAGCTGCTACGGTGCTCATAATCAGAGGGCGGTAGCGAAAATAGAAATACGCTCCAAAGGCTTAGTATGGATTGAGGAACTTACAACTATGGCAGAAGCCGGCGCAAGTTCACCAATTTATCCCTTACTAAAGCGTCCTGACGAAAAATTTGTTACCGAACATGCTTATGAAAATCCACGTTTTGTAGAAGATGCAGTTAGAGAAATTGCTTTGCAGCTAGAAAATGATGCTAGGATTCAATGGTATAAAGTGACTGTAGAGAGCATAGAAAGCATACATAATCACAGTGCCTTCGCCTGTGTAGAAAAAAAATAGAGGTCAATCCTATATACACCTCTAAAGGAGTGCATATGATTTTACAAGTTACCCCGAATAGGGTTTTATCTGAATTGCAAATCATTGGAACACATGCTGTGGGAGTGCAAATAATGGCTAAAAAAAGCCAAATATTACCCCTCAAAGCTTTGCATGTGCGTACCCCGGCTGCTAATATTATTAAGCAGGAAATGCTCGCCTGTGGCGGCGATTGCGCGGTACCTGCTGACACGGTAACTTGTGCCAAAGATTACTGTGATATAGTGCTTTTAGGTACCTTGCAACACTATGGTATTGTTTGCAAAAAACTAAAAGCTACAGGCTGTTTTGGGTTAGATAAACTAGCTTCCGAATTGGAGGCTTTATTAGCTTGCTCTAAACCGGTTACTAAACTTGCCAATGGCCGGGAATTGCATTATGAAAAAACTATGGTTATGGGTATTATTAACGTGACGCCGGACTCATTTTTTGCTGGGTCTAGGGTAGCGAAGCTAGAAAATATTGTGCAAACAGCAGGTAAAATGCTCAAAGACGGTGCTGAGATTTTGGATATTGGTGGTGAATCAACGCGACCGGGAGCTGACAGCGTATCACCACAAGAAGAAATAGATAGGATAGTGCCTGCCATAGAGGCAATTCGCGCAGCTTATCCTGAAAGCATTATTTCTATAGACACTTATCATAGCGCTACGGCGGAAGCAGCTCTTTTAGCCGGAGCAGATATTTTAAATGATATCAGCGCCTGTGAAGCGGACAGAAATATGGCACAGGTAGCACTAAAATATAAAGCACCTATTATACTAATGCATATGCGTGGTACACCCAAAAATATGCAAAAAAATACTACTTACACCAATGTGGTTGATGAAGTAGCCGAATACTTGTTAAGCAAAGCTGAAGCTCTTTTACTTTTAGGATTTAGTCGTCAGCAGATTATTTTAGACCCTGGTATTGGCTTTGCCAAAGATAAAGCAGCTAACCTCGAACTTATGCAGGGTTTAGCGGCTCTTACGGGTCATGGATATCCAGTACTGCTGGCCGCTTCAAGAAAAACAACAATAGGTAAGGTGTTGGGAGATTTACCACCTGAAGAACGTTTGGAAGGGACCATGGCAACCAGTTGCCAGGCGGTTTATGCCGGAGCTAATATGGTAAGGGTCCATGATGTTAAAGAAAATACTCGCATAATTAGAATGTTGGAGGCTATTTTACAATGCCAATAGCATATGTTGCGTTAGGGAGCAATTTGGGTAATAAAAAAGAAAATTTGCTTCAGGCCATTGAACTTTTAAAAAATCATGGTGTTAATATTTTGGCAGTTTCGTCCTTTTTAGTTACTAAACCCTATGGGGTTACGGATCAACCAGATTTTTTAAATGGAGCTATAAAACTGGAGTACGATAAATCACCTGAAGAATTATTAGAAGTCCTGCTAGCCGTTGAACAAGAAATGGGCAGGGTACGCCTTAGACATTGGGGTGAACGCATCATAGATTTAGATTTATTGTTATTCGGACAAGAAGTTATAGAGACTAAAAATTTAGTTGTACCCCATAAAGACATGGAGAATAGGGAATTTGTTTTGGCCCCTTTAGCAGAAATAGCACCACAAGTAGTTCTGCCAAACAGAAATGAAACAATCGAGAAACTCTTAACAAATTTACGGAAAAGAGATGGAGAGAAATGAATTGTTATGCCAATCTAAATAACTTGATGATTTACCGCAATTTGTTAGAGGACCCAATTATTCAAGACTTACGACGCCCTAAAGAAATTTTCAGTGCCGAGTTGTTTGGCAGATTAATTGATAAGGCGGAGGACCACGGCCTTATGGGTATTATTCCTGTGGAATATGTATTGCATGCTATTAGTCACCAAGAAAATGTTTTCAGCCTAGTTGCTGAAAAAAATAGCGGCAAAGTAGGTGAAGGATTAAAAAAAGCAGCAGCCAAAGACATTGTTTTGTTAAGAGCTTTTTTAGAAGATGTTTTTAATCGGTTTAAAAATCATAACCTATTGGGCAATTATAAACCTACCGTTATTAGAATGTTTACCGGTCGTAGTATTCTAGAGAAATGCTTTATGGATTTTCGCTATGATCCCTCCGGCAAAGAAGCTGTAAAACTTATGTGTGAGTATTATGGCAAATATGGCTATGGCATTATGGCAGATCATGTTGCCTTTAATTGGGATGGAGAAATTCAAGCTCTTGCCGGTATCCGAAACTATGCCACAATGACATTTGAAGATATTTATGGATATGATACCCAAAAAGAAGAATTAATGCGTAATACAGAAGCCTTTTTGCATGATAAACCAGCCAATAACGTATTGCTTTTCGGTGATAGGGGAACAGGCAAATCTTCCTCAATTAAGGCGGTTGGTAATGAGTATTATGCTGATGGATTGCGGATGGTACAGGTTAGCAGAGAGTATTTTGTGCAATTACCTAAACTAATGCAGGCCTTAAGTAAATGGGGCAAAAAATTTATTATTGTCTTGGACGATTTGTCTTTTGAAGAATTCGAAGTAGAATATAAAGTACTAAAATCTATTTTAGATGGTGGCTTAGAAGTTAAACCACCCAATGTTTTATTCTATGCTACCTCCAACAGAAGAAATATTATTAAGGAAGTATGGCAAGACCAGGACCAAAGCGAATTACATAATGTGGACAGCGTTAACGAAAAAGTTTCTATGGCTGACCGTTTTGGCATTAAACTTTACTATGATTCAATTAATCAAGCGGAATATTTTACCATGTTAAAGGGCATAGCTAGGTCAGAAAGCCTAAACATTGCTCAAGAAGATTTGGAGGCAGAAGCTATTAAGTGGGAAATGAGCCACACAGGTCGTAACGGACGAATGGCTAGGCAACTGATAGATTATTTGCACGGTAAATAATATATCATATACCATTAATACAAAAATACCTAAAAAAATTTATGCTTGCGGGGGATATTATGCGTACTGGGAATATGACTGAAAAACTTACAGTAGGTGCCTTGCTTACGGCTATTTTTGCCGTAACTGCTCTGGCTTTTAAAGGGTTTGTTATTATTACCGGTATTACAGAAATCAGACCGGGTAATGCGTTTCCTATTTGTTTTGGACTTTTATTTGGCAACGTAGGTGCCATTGCCTGTGGTCTAGGCAATTTTATCGGAGATTTAATTGGAGGAACATTAACTTTAGGTAGTATAGGCGGCTTTATTGGTAACTACGCTATGGCCTATGTTCCTTTCAGAGTTTGGCGGGGAATTAAAAGGGAAAATGAGGAAGTATTACTATTAGGCAGCTGGCGGCACTACATGCTGTTTTTCTTTTTATGCCTGCTTTCTTCTACTACAGCAGCAGGTATTATTCCTCTCTTTACAGACATTATTCAAATGGCCCCCTATACTATTTTATTTGGCATAATTTTTGTAAACGATTTTGTAGCAGAATTATTTTTGGGCACCATAATATATAAGTTCTTAGCCTCTATTGTGATTTATGGAGTATTACGGCCAACTTGGCTGCGTATTCGTGATAAAACGATTGTTAGCTTACGGCAAAGCTTCTCATTAGCTATTATTACGCTTTTATGCTTGGTTGTGGGTGGCGTATTTTTCTTCACCACACCTAAAGGCTATGGTAACACAGTAGTACTGTATACCATGGGAATTATTTCAGTGCTTATGGTAGTGGGGATGAAGGCGTAGGCAGGGCTGGCGCCCCTGTGCAGTATTCGCTATGCGAAAGTGCAGCTTTTGCTTCGCAAAGTGCAGCTGCTCCTATGGAGCGTGCAGTATTGAAAG
>JAAYAE010000197.1 GCA_012719555.1 Acholeplasmataceae bacterium
CACTTAGAAAAAGTAAAAAAATGAGTAGAAAGAAGTTATCCAAGGGAATTATTTCTGAAAGAACCTTACAAAGAATTGAAAATGCATCTAGCAGAATAGATATAGTTTCTTTAGAAGGTCTACTTCAAAGACTAAATGTACAAATTGATGAATATTGTCAGTATCAAAATCAATATCAACCGAGTAAAAAAGAAATATATCGTAGAGAATTTCGCTCTAAAATGTATCAGTCGAAGGAAATTTCAGCATTCGTTGATTTAATGAAAAAAGAGTACGAGGACACTTCGGATATCTTTTATTTGTTTATGATAATTCAATCAAAATCAGTAGTGTCAAGGGCAACTTAAAATTGTAGGTTTGGGCAGGATAAAAATGTCGGTTTTCGGCAATAAAAAATGTCGGTCATTGCCAGTTTAAATTTTGTTCCTCATGCGATAAGATTTGCCAGTAATTTTGAATACCTTCATATGATGCACCAAACGATCAAGGATGGCTGCCGCTATTTCTGGACTTTGAAATAGCTCACCCCAACGCGATAAAACAATGTTTGTCGTGATAATCGTCGAGCGGTGCTCATAGCGCAGGGCAAGAAGCTGGAAGAGTAAATCAGCTTCTTGTTTTTGAATCGGCAAGTAACCAATCTCTTCAATAATCAAGATGTCATAGCGAGCATAACGATTTAGGACACGTTCTAAAGTTCCCTTTTCATAAGCAGTCCGGAGACGTAGAAGAAGTTCATGACAGGTGATAAACAAGGTGCGGTAGCCTTGGTGACAAGCTTCGATGCCCAAAGCAATGGCTAGATGCGTCTTCCCAACACCAGGGTTGCCAATGAAGACCAAATTTTCGTGCTTTTCCACAAAGCCCATATGCTTTAAGTCAAACAGCTCACGTTTATTGATACTAGGCTGAAATGCAAAATCAAAATCTTCCAAGCTCGTTCGCTTGGGAAAGCGGGCACGGTCTACTACACGATTCATCCTTTGATTGTTCTGATGCTTGACTTCACGGCGGGTCAACTCAAGAAGGGCTTCCGTTAAAGAAAGCGCCTCTCGATTGGCTACCTCAATGTAGTTCGGGACATATTCACGCATATGAGTTAAGCCTAGCTTTTCAAGGTTGGTCATGAGCTCTTGATAGTGACTATTCTTCATCAGATACCTCCACCAAGTCATATTGTTTAAGGCTTTCACGTGTGTAGGCTCGAATCTCATCGTCTTCTTTGTGGCTCATGACATCAGATTTCAATATCTGAAAATAATCCTCTTCATGGTAGTTCAATTGTTTCGTCGTTAATGGATGCGACCGAATCATTTCTCCGCTATAATAAATGTGTACTTGGTCTTCCTTATCGGAGAGTTCGATTTCGACCTCTTTACCGATATAGCGAGGATCCACAGAGTACCTGCATTTACGGAAAATAACCATTGCTTCCTTCGTGACTTTACGGCGAATAGAGTCTTCGAAATAAGGATTCAAGAGATTTTTCGGTAAGTCATGCAGGTGCTCTTTTTCGTTTGCTTGCCAAAGCTCATCTGGTGCTTGTTCAGTCGCTTGCGACGCTTCAGTGTTTAGTTCATCACAAAGGGTATTGACAAGGTGGCACAGTTCTACAGCGTCATAAAACTCATGGTTGTAGACCCGCAAACGGTCAACGGTCCGAGCCAAGGCTTCCACACAACCTTTTGTCTGTGGTCGAAACGGTCGACAAGCAATTGGCTTAAACCCAGCATCTTTACTAAAGGCGTAAAACCGTTCATTGAAATGGGCTTTTGAGAACTGACTGCGAGACTGATCCACTACCATCTTCATATTGTCAAACCAGATTTCCTTTGGCACGCCACCTGTGTGATAAAAAGCATCGTCTAAGCATTCAAAAAGGGTGTCCTGTTTGCGATCAAAGGTCAAGGTAATGAACTTTTTCTTCGAGTAGGGCAAGACGTACAAGAAGATATTAAAGTCAAAAATTTCTCCCTGATTACTAATCAAGCGCATATCCTCCTTCCAGTCCACTTGAGCAGAGAGTCCGGGAGTATATTCCACGCGAACAGTGGCCTTTTGTACTTTTTCTTGCTTGAACTCCCGGCAATAGGTTTTTACCAAGCTGTAGCTCCCGTCAAATCCTTTACGCTCAATAAACTTGAAGATACTGTAGGC